>JANNPR010000050.1:0-3722 GCA_031400345.1 Planctomycetota bacterium
TGAGCGACAGCTTCGTCCGGTGAGACCGAACAATCTGGATCCTTGTTGCTCAGCTTCTTGAGCATGGCGTGCACGGTCGGCATTCGAGACGAGCCACCGACAAGCAGGATCCGATCGATCTCTTTCCAGGTAAGTCCAGCAGCCTGCAAAGTCTGGCGAGTTGTAAATCCCGTTCGATCTAACAGGTCTTGCGTCAGACTCTGAAATTGTTCGCGGGTGACTTCGACCCGCAAGGCGTTTCCCTTGAAGTCGCAGGCAACGCTTGTTTTGGATCGCGCGGACAAAGTTCGTTTGGCATCTTCACAGTCTCGCCATAGACGTCCGTGGGTATTGGCATCTTCGCGGGGGTCGAGACGGAACTTGCGGATGAATTCTTCAGCCACGAAGTCGACGAGTCGTTCATCCCAATCTTGACCACCAAGCATGACATCTCCGTCCGTGGCCAAAGTCACGAAGTCTGTGCCTTGGATCTCCATGACGGTCACGTCGAATGTTCCGCCACCCAAGTCATAGACCAAGATCACCTGCCGTTCCTTGGCACCGTGACCAGCCTGGAAAAACCCTCTTTGATATCCATACGCCACAGCCGCTGCCGTAGGCTCGTTAATGATGTCCATCACCTCAAATCCTGCGATGTATCCAGCATCCTGGGTCGCTTTGCGGCGTACCTCGTCGAAATAGGCGGGCACGGTGACGACGACCTTTTCATAGGGTTCCACTAGCCACTGCGAATCCTTACGCAGTTTGTTGAGAACCCAGGCTTGGATGGCTTCCGGTGGATATTGGCGCCCGGCGAGCACTTTATGATAGACCCGCATTCCTAGATCGCGTTTGGCGCAGCGGGCCACGTCCGCGGCATGCGTGGCAATCGCCTTGGCTGCCTCTTTTCCCACCACGACTTCGTCCCCTTCGAAAAAAACAACGCTGGGGGTCAATTTATCCCCCTCGGCATTGTTCAAGGTCTGTGGTCGGCCTTCCTCATCTAGACATGCGACCACCGAATACGTGGTCCCCAAATCGATGCCGACAGCCGGAGTCTTTGCAGCGCTCATGGATTGTTTTATTACTTGGCAAGTAGTTCTATCGTGGCACTCACAGTATGATCGCCGGCTTGAGTGCCGCAAAGGCAGCGAACTAACAACAGACCCGTTTCGTGTTCACGCACCAGACTTCGCGCCCCTACAATCCGCAGTTTTGCTTTAGCACCCATTGTCACTCCACACCAATCTGTCCGTCACGCAGAACCGCTTTTGAGAGACCGCAAATGGAACCATCGCCGATACATTTGAACATAGACCTAGAAGCGCCGGGAAAACGACACGGTCATTTGTATATCCCTTATTCCTATAACTTGGGCGGCTGGGCAAACTTGATGGTGCCCATAACCGTCGTCAAAAATGGAGATGGACCTACCGCGCTGGTGTTAGCCGGAAATCATGGTGATGAGTACCCGGGACAGGTCGCTATCCTGAAGATGTGCCGCGAAATCCAGGCGACTGACGTTCGTGGCCGAATGATCTTGATCCCCTGCCTGAGCGTATCGGCATCCAAGGCAATGACTCGCTTGTCGCCGCTTGATGGGAAAAACTTCAATCGCTGTTTTCCAGGACGGCCAGACGGTTCCATTTCGGAAATGCTCGCACATTTCCTGTCCACCAATCTATTCCCGCAATCGGACATTGTGATCGACATGCATACGGGAGGTCGAAGTATGGACTTCGTTCCCTGTGCTCACATGCACCTTGTTCCCAATCTTGAGCAGCGCCGTCAAATGATGGAAGGGACCGAGGCTTGGAATTGTGAGCTGGCATTTATCTATGCCGATGTAGCAGGAAGCGGCTTGTTGCCGGTCGAGGCTGAACGCCAGGGAAAGATCGTGATCACGACCGAAATGGGGGGCGGCGAACCGGTATCGGCTTCGGTCCACCGATTGACGCAAACCGGTCTTCGGAACGTCTTAGTGCACTACGGCGTTGTGGCCGGCAATAAAGTACCGCGTGCGCAGTCGGATTCAACAAGCCCGCGATGGGTACAAGCGCTAAATCGGGACGACTATCGTTTTGCTCCCGAGTCCGGCATTTATGAAAACTTAATGGATCTAGGCGCCGATGTGCGTGCCGGGCAAACCGTCGGATTGATCTATTTTCTGGAGCGACCTGATCGTGAACCGACACCTGTCATTGCACATTCGGCGGGTCTCCTGATCGCCACACGCGGACCGAGCGTTGTAGTGCAAGGAGATTGCGTTGCCTGTATCGCGCATGACGTGGACCGAAAGACGCTGCTGTAATTAGTCGGCAGTGGGCAGTCGGCAATCGGCAGCAAAGACTTACATTTAGTCACTATTTCTTTTGCATGTCTTTATTCGTCCGTTTTCCACATCGACTGCCGACTGCCCACTGCCCACTGCCCACTGCCGACTGCCGACTGCCGACTGCGCTCTGCCGACTGCCGACTGCCCACTGCCGACTGCCCACTGCCCACTGCCCACTGCCGACTGCCGACCGTCTCCGGCCTTGCTGGGTTTCCAAACCGTAACTAGAATCGTCGAAATTCTAATTGATTATCGAGGAGTGAAAAGAATGCTGCGAAACTTTGTTCGCGACCGGACAGTGTGGGTCTGCCTTGTGGCGGTGTTCGTGTGCCTTTTGTCGACGGGCTGCACCGGGCCAGATCGTGGCGGTAAGAGTGCCCCGCCCAGTTCCAACAGTACGGACGCGAATTAACAAATCGTCGCTCGGGTGCTTAACTCGGAAAGCATAGCGATGACGACGACCACAACAGAAGCCACCGTATCATCGGCAGGATTCACTTATCGCGCGCAGTGTCGTTGGGCCCAATGGCCGGCGAATTCGCATGTCGACGAGGTTGTCGCGGTCGCCACCGATTCGCATGGTCGCGTATTCGTTTTCAATCGTGGAGATCATCCGGTAAGTGTTTTTGATTCGCAGGGCCAGTTTCTGTTCTCCTGGGGCGAACAGATATTCTCGCGAGCCCACGGGATTACCATCGGTCCGGACGATTCGGTGTACTGCACAGACGATTTTGGGCACAGTGTTAAGAAATTTGCTCCCGATGGCCGGTTGCTGATGACGCTGGGAACGGCTGGGGTTCCCTCGGACACGGGAGCGACTTGCATCGACTATCGAACGATTCGATACGCCGGGCCCCCGTTCCATTTTCCTACGAATCTGGCGGTGGCTGGCAATGGTGACTTGTACATATCGGATGGGTACGGCAACGCGAGGATCCATCGATTTCGTGCGGACGGTAGGTTACTTAGTTCCTGGGGGTCGCCTGGATCGGGACCGGGTCAATTCCATGTACCACACGGTATTGCCATCGGCCCGAACAACACAATCTATGTCGCGGACCGGGAAAACAATCGAGTCCAACGGTTCTCTGCTGAGGGCGAATACTTGTCCGAATGGACCGATCTGGCACGTCCCTGCGAGGTTGCGATCGGCGGCGACGGAAAGTTTTACATAGCGGAGCTAGGTTATCGCGCGGGTATGTGGCCTGGCACACAACCACCTCATCCCGACGCGACGGGTGGGCGAGTAAGCATTTTGGATTCGCAAGGCCAAGTGTTGGCACGTATCGGAGGTGGAAACGATCCCTCGGCCGCCGGTGACTTCTACGCGCCGCATGATATTTGGGTTGACGAACATAACGACCTGTATGTTGCTGAAGTCACCAAGTCCGCCAGTGGAAATCAGCAA
>JANNPR010000067.1:0-2134 GCA_031400345.1 Planctomycetota bacterium
CTAGAACTCTTCGACTGGCATCCGAAAGATGGCGGATCGAACGCTGAGTTTTCACCAAAGCAAATCGGGTTTACAACAAATAACGTGATGGTCGTTCCAGACCCGTCGCTGCCGGTATTTCACAAGCTGGATTTAGAGCGACTGAACGAGCAACTTAGACCATCGGGTCTCAACTGGTAAATCGTTTAACCCCGAGCCGTAGGCGACGGTTTTGGGAGAGTATGACTCCATCATTCAGATTCTTCTAACTCTTCTTGCAGGTGGCACCAGCGTTCTTCGGTGTCGGCCAATTGGGTAGTTAGCGCCGACACTTCGTTGTGCAGGCGGAGCGCTTCCTTCGGGTCCGTAGATTGCATGAGTTGACTGTGTACGAGTTTCTTTTGTTCGTCGAGTTTTGCAATTGCTCGTTCTAGATTCGACATCTCTTTCCGAAGCTCGCGTTCGGGGCGGCGCTGGGACTCTGACTTGGGTTTCTGTGCTGGTTTACTATTCGGCTTACCGGTATTCGAAGCTGGTGAAGACGAGCGCGCTGCTTGTTCACGCTCGCCATCCTCAATCTCTTTGTTGACCATGTACAGGTACGAATCATAATCGCCGCGATGGTTCGTGACATGTCCGTCACGCACTTCGACGATGCTGGTAGCCACACGCTTCATAAAATGTCGATCGTGGCTGGTGAATACGACGGTACCTTTATATTCCAATAGTGCTTCCGCGAGTGCTTCCACGGTATCGACGTCGAGGTGGTTGCCAGGTTCATCGAGGACCAGCACGTTGTACTGACTCAGCAATAGGCCGGCCATGCACAGTCGGGCTCGTTCACCTCCGGAGAGCACGGAGATCCGTTTTTTCACTTGTTCGCCGCGGAACAGCATCGCGCCAGCCAAATCCAAAATTGCCTGCGTTTTCGTGCCAGGTGCCGCATTGTACTCCAGGTATTCGAGCACGGTTTGTTTTTCTGGCAAGCTCGTGTAAACGTGTTGTGCATAGGCGCCGATCTGGCAGCCATAGCCCCACCGAGCTTCTCCGTGCAAGGGAGCTAGCGAGTCCACAATAGTTCGCAGGAATGTCGTCTTTCCTTGCCCATTGTCCCCTACAATCGCAGCCCGCGAGCCGTGCTCGATTTCTAAATCGATTTCGCGAGCGATCTCGCGTTCCGAATATCCGATGGTCAAGTCGCGGCATCGAAGGGCCGGCCCTTTGCGAGGTTCGACAACTGGAGCGCGAATCAGCGCGGTCGGTTCAGCGCTGAGAATTTCCGTCATTTCCAGGCGCTCGAGCTGTTTGCTCTTCGAACGGGCGCGGGTGGCCGTGCTGGCCCGAGCTTTGTTCTTGGCGATGAACTCCTCGAGCTGCCGTCGCTTGGCCATCATCGCAGCGTTGGTCCGAGCATTGTGTTCATCTTGTTCCTTCTGAAACTCCAGAAATGCGTCGATCTTTCCAGGGAACATGGTTAGTTTGCCGCGCGAGAGATCGAGCGTGTGGGTACAGGTTGCGGCAAGGAAAGCCCGGTCATGCGAGACGATCAAGCATGCTTCTTGATAGTTCCGCAAGAAATGCTCGAGCAAAATCTGAGTCCGCAAGTCGAGGAAGTTCGTCGGCTCGTCAAGCAGCAACAGATTGGGTTCGTGGAGCAAAAGGGCCGCCAGCTTGAGCCTGGTTTGCCACCCGCCAGAAAGCTTGGAGATCGGACCCTCTAAATAGGACCCTTTCAGTTCGAACTGACCGGCTACTTCGCCGCATTTCCAGTCCGGTTGCCCACTGTCCCGCATCAGGAAAGCGAGCCCGGTTTCGTCCGGCAGGAACGGGTCGTGTTGTCGCAGATAGCCCAGCCGTAGCTTGGGATGACGAATCACTTCACCACGATCCAGTTCTTCTTCGCCGAGCAGAACTTTCAGTAACGTTGATTTTCCGGCCCCGTTGCGTCCAACGAATCCAACCTTCACGTCATCAATAAGTGTGGCTTCGGCGCCATCCAGCAGCGTTTGGTCGCCATAACTCTTATGAGCGTTTCGGATTTGTAGCAGCACAGCCATTTGGTGATTCGCGTGGGACCTGGGTGACACGCCCTGAGACGCGAGGAACGAGCGTCGAAGGGCATGGAGCAGAGGGCTCGGTCCGTGAACCCTCGTCG
>JANNPR010000128.1:0-1382 GCA_031400345.1 Planctomycetota bacterium
GGACTGTGCCGAACCGCCCACCAGCGCGTGCAACTGCGCGTTACCGCTCGACGAAGTAGAATCCTAGCGCACCATTTGATCCTGATTGGGGAAGGAACACTAATCTTCGCTGATCTTCACTAATGGAAATCACAGAAGAAAAGGGGCGAGCATTTTTCGTCCATTTTCCATCGACAAACATTCTTTTTGAAAATCAAAATGATGAAGTATGTGGGACGTACATTTGCTGCTGAAGGAAGATGACAATACTAACAGACTACTATTCGGGACGAATCGTCACGTATCCCCATCATTTCGATTAGCGAAGATTAGTGTTCCGATCTTCTTTTCCGATTGAGAATCGGGGCGGCAACGAACTTAGAACAGGCACACTAAGCCAGATTAATTCTTCCGCTCTTCGAAGAATTGACGCATTTGACGGATCCGCTCCAAATCGATTCCGGGTGGCTGTTTTTCCAAAATCCAATCGAGATCTCGGATGGCGGCGGCGCGGCGGCCCGTTTCGCTGCGCAACACGGCACGCAGTCCGCGATCGGGAACCGATTCCGGACGCAACATGACTACCAAGTGGTAGTAGCGCAGCATGGTTTCCTTGTCATTCTGACGTTCCGCTGCCCCAATCAGGTTCCTGACCATGCGTACGATAATGTCTTCATGGCTGGGGGCAGCTAGGTGTTCGTCCTGCAGATTTTGTCCGGTGACGTCTTTGACAATCCGGGCTGCATCCTCGCGAGTAATAAACTTACCAGCATCGAACACATCGATAAGTTGTTGCGAATCGGCATCACGATCCCAGCGCACGACAAAATGCCCCGGCAATCCAATGCCCACGACTTGCAGCCCCAAACGCTCGGCCATCTCGATATACAAAACGGAAAGCGTGATCGGCAGGCCTTCGCGATCGTCGATGACGCGGCTCAAGTAGCTATTGGCTCGATGGTCGTAATCGAAGCGACTTCCGTGGAATCCGTTTTCCGCGAACAGGTATTTGTTGAGTGCTTCGAGTTTGACTGTGTCGTTGGCCTCTGCCGGTAGCTGCTGTTGAATTTCTCGAGTCATTCGGTCGACTTGATCGATGTAAGTATCGACGTCGACGTCCTCATCGATGCAAGCGACCATCAAACTCGCTCGTAACAAATCGAACGTGCCTGGTTCGGCTTCCATCATTTGGCTCAAGTTGCGCGTGATGGTTTCGGTGTGCACATCGTTGGCGATCTTTCGCAACTCTGACGCTCGGCGTTCCAGTTCACGTGCGTGCTCGTTCAAACGGTCTTAGGCGGTCTTCGCTTCCCAATCGGCGTCGTGGACATCCTCCACCAACAAATCGGACAGACTCGGCAGTTGTTCGAAACTGTTTTTGGTTGCCGAGATAAGCGATTCTG
>JANNPR010000129.1:0-1847 GCA_031400345.1 Planctomycetota bacterium
AATGCATTCAAACTGAAGGGTGAAATCGCCATAGGTGTCCATTGTTTCTAGCTGTCCACGTCCATTCTTTACGTTCAATGCTCCCTCCGGCAAAACCTCGAACTTGCTTATCATGTTCGAATAGGATTTCCAGCCGCTCAAGTCTTTCCCGTTAAAAATGCTGGACAGGCCCAACGGACGGAGCTGTATATTGCGAAACTCCGCTTTGCCCTCGTTAAGCTGTAAGCCAATGTATCCAGCTGGCAGAGTTCTTGGGTTGGAATCGGTGTAATCGCATATCTGTTTGCCACCCATCTTGACGATCACACGCGCGCGATCAACGATAACATGAAACGTTTGCCAATCTTGGCTTTGCGGGACAATCTCCCCCTTCTGTCGCTTTACTAATCCTCCCGTCGGGAATGGATTTTCCAGTGGAGCAATATTCAATTCGTAACAATCCTTGCCCGGATCCGTTGGCTGAAGCGGCGTACGAAGGAACACGCCGCTGTTGGTGCCTCGAGGCGCGCGGAAATCAACCTTGAACTCATAGTTATCAAACCGCGACGTTGTGCAAAGAAGTCCTTTGGCGCCCTTTGTCACGACGATGGCCCCGTTTTTAACTGCCCAATCGGCGTCGCTCGTCGGCTGCCATCCGAAGAGTGTTTCACCGTCGAACAAAGAAATCCAGCCCGCAACGAGATCTTCTTCCGCCAGCAATTGGGGCAACTTTGACAGTCTTCCCACGGGAGCAGCAGCCACTGAAGCGATCTTAGGTTCGGCGCCACAAAGGGGTTCGTCGTGAAAACAGCAGCACAGGACGGCTAGAGTAGCCCCGTAAACCCAAGCATGATTACTAGATGACTTCATATTGCAGGCACCTCATTTTTGTAAGGACGGGCCGTCGTCAATCTCTAGACGAACATCCTCGATGATTTGTTTGAAATTGGAAGCGGACAAGTCGTTCCACGAGTCACTATTCGAGACCGAAGGCGTTTCCAGAACGATGACCAATGTGTTGCGGGCCAGCAGTTCGCGCGATACATCAACACGCGTGGTCGCATCGATTTTCAAAGACTCGCATACCATCAGGTCATTTATATAGACTACTCCGGCTGCAACCGGATTTTTAATGACCAGTTCGATTCGAGAAGTTGGACCGAGTCCTGTCGGTCGGTTAAATCGTCGAGAGAGCCGAATACTTTGGCCTTGGCAGGGTTCGACCGCCAAATCTCCATAGACTGCGGGCATCGAAACTTGCCCCGATCGTGTCCACCCGTCTGGGTTACGCAACTCGTATTCCCACGGTCCGCGAAGGCGGATGGAATGTGGAACATTGTCACTTGTCACTTGTCATTAGTCACTTGTCAGTATCTGTTTCATCGCAGTTCGCGAAACAAGTCAACGGTACGTTGTACATCTTCGACTCGATGACCAAACATCGGAGTGAATCGTAATCGGGCGGTACCCCGTGGAACCGACGGAAACCGTATTCCCTGCGCGAAGACGCCTTGTTTCAATGCGGCTTCCGAAAGACGCATGGTCTCTGCATTGTCTCCCACAATGGCGGGGATAATGTGTGTCGAACTAGCGCCGGTATTAAAGCCGCCGTCACGCAATCCGGCTCTCAACTCGGTGGCGAGGGCCAATACCGCGTCACGTCGATGGCCCTCGGCAGCAATGATTTCTAAGGCTGCTAAGGCGGCCGCCGCCAAAGCAGGTGCTATGCCGCACGTAAAAATGAACGGTCGGCAGCGATTGATCAAATACTCCCGTACGGTGTGAGAACAAGCCACGAAAGCTCCGAAGCTGCCTAAGGCTTTACCAAGGTTGCCAATCACGATGTCTGGTTGCAGCCCAGCAAGTTC
>JANNPR010000143.1:0-2426 GCA_031400345.1 Planctomycetota bacterium
TCGATTTCGGCTTCCACGTCTTGGTCGGTGATGATGACTTTACGCGACTGACAGGCTTGCGAAATTAGCTGGCGATTCACCAAATTCTCCAGCACGTCGTTCCCGTATCGTCGCAGGCACTCGCGCGCTAATTCGTTTCGAGTTATGGGTTGGCCGTTTACGGACCCCACAATATCTGTTGCTGCCGGCGCGGCGGAGTTGTTTGCTACCTGAGGTGTGCCGGACGCCGCAGGCGCCTTGCTGAATGGTGTTCTTCCAGTGGGACTGGTCGGCGTCGACTTTGCTGGTGCACTCGAACCAGGTGTGGCACGCTTATTAGGCGATTGTGCCACTGCCAGTCCTGGTCCCCATAAAAATTTCGCCGCTAAAAGCAACCCGACGATGCCTAAGCCGCCGCCAATGTATGTGAAAAATAGTTTTCTCATTCGTAGACGGGGTTCGTTTCGACCAGCTTCCTTGCATGACATGTCGGTTTCTCCATAAACCGTAGCGCACAACGCCCATTTCGGGGCAATCCTTGTCCCGAGTTTCGGGCGGAGTATAGGAGTCTCTTCTGTTTGGCGTCAATATCGGAAGCTGTAGTAGGCACGCGCGGGGTGCCGTTACGCGACACGGAGTGTGCCTACGGCAACGTTCGCTCAAGCCCGATCGATGGGAAATGCCATCACTTCGGAAATCGTCTTGGTTCCCGCAGCGATCATCACGAGTCTATCGAAACCCAATGCGACCCCCGAGCACGGTGGAAGTCCATATTCCATGGCAGCTAACAATCGATTGTCTTCGGGAACTAGGTATTTGCCTTCCAGATTACGGTGCCGATTGGCATCCTGCTGCCTTTGACGCAATATGTTTGGATCGAGTAATTCGTGATATCCATTCGCCAATTCCAGACCTCGAATAAATAGTTCAAAGCGTTCTGCAACCGGTGGATTGCCTTCCCTCACACGGGCAAGCGCCGATTGGCTAGCTGGAAATTCAGAAACGATCACTGGGTGCTGTTGTCCCAAATGAGGTGCAATCAATTCCGACAGGATTAAGTCCAGCCAGGCGTCGCGGTCGTCGAACGATAAGGCCTCGGGAATCACTACCCGATTGGTTCGGGCTACTCCGGCCAATTCGCTAGTTTCCGTCTGCATTGGATCCAGGCCAAGGATTTGTTGAAACGCCTGGCTATAGGTAATGAGTTGGCAAGGTTCCGAAAGCCGCAGCAGTGACTGCACCAGGTTCGCCAAGAGTTCGATACCGGCGGTCAAGTCATCACCGGTGCGATACCATTCGATTATCGTGAATTCTGGGTTATGAACGGGACCAACTTCGCCTCCTCGAAACGCATGCGTTGTTTGATAGATCGCGGATGCACCTGCAGCCAGCAACCGCTTCATGGCGAATTCTGGCGAAGTCTGCAGCCACATTTGCGGCCCATCCTTGGGCTCCCGAGGATCTGAGAACAGGGTCACAGGCAAGGGATCAAGGTGGCGATCCACAACCGTATCGGCAGACAATATGGGCGTCTCGACCTCGATAAACCCTCGTTGATCAAAAAACTGACGAATTTGCCGCAGCAAGCTCGCGCGCAGTTGAAGAATTTCGTACGAAGCACTCGGCAAAAATTGCGACGTTGGCATTCGGCGCTCGTTGTTCAGGGATTTGTTTGTTGTAGTAGGCACACTTCCGCGTGATGAAGTCAGGGTGGCACGCTCAGAGACGCGAGGTACGAGCGTCGATGGGCGTGTGATAGGTAAAATGTTGATCCGGGCTGGTTCCGAATGGCTCCACGCCCTTTAACGCTCGTTCCTCGCGTTTCCAGGGCGTGCCACCCAGGTAATGGCAAATCAAAAACTCACACGCTTTGGGTGTGCCTAATAGAGCGATTCACCGCGTTCGACGTCGCACGGTGTTTCCATAGACGATGTTGAAGCGTCCGATGTGTGCGGACGGAATTCCAAGACACTTCCTTTTAGTCACCGGCTGCGCTAACAGATAACAAAGGTAGCCAATCGGTAAAAACGGCGATCCACAGGGCGACTTTTCGTATGTATTACGGAAATGCGACTTATGAGGCCCTGCGAATGATTTTCTGACAGGGTGAGCTAGTTACCGAGAGCGAATAAGCGGCATCGTTAGCATATTCCGCATACTCGGTGGATCGAAATGACTGCAGTCTCAGATTATTGCTCGGTTCAACTTAATAGTTTCTCATCGCTATTTCGGCGCGTCTCGATCTATTTTGGCATCGTCAAGGATTGGGTAGCGCGGCGGCGAACATTCGTTACGACGCTCGTTTTCGCCGGTTTAATTCTCGAAGACATTTTGTACGGCGTACGTCCACACAGCATCTTTGACGTCACGGACATTCATTCTGTGTCGGGTCTGACCTTGATCTCGTCCGGTTTGCTTTTGCGGTCTTGGGCAGCCGGAGTCTTGCG
>JANNPR010000144.1:0-2212 GCA_031400345.1 Planctomycetota bacterium
TTGAAGCCTGAGTCGCGAGCGAAGGCATTACCGCGATTTCCTTCGCTCGCGCGTCAGGCTTCAATAATCCGGGCCAGGCAACGGTCGCACTTGGCTCAAGCAAGCTCCTGGAAAACTTGCAGACAGTCTTATGATGCAAACACCCAATATCCTAAACTTCCCGCATTTCCGGGTATCGCACCGAAAATAGACTGTCTACTTTTGAAGAGCCGCTGACGCATTAGAGATGTTACCGACCGGGAGAGACTGGGGTCAGATTTGGTTTTTTTGTTTCTTGGTCGTCGTGACGCCAGATCAAAAACGGAAAGGGGACGCAGAGCACCGGGCAACGAAAACCCCAGACAGTCTGAACACTCGCGTAAACACCACAACCTCTAGCACCTCGCTTGCGTGAATATCTAGGCTTTCCAATGTACGAGTGACCCTCCAAGATTCAGACTGTCTGGATCTGTTTTCTCCGACTCAGAGTCTCAGGTGGCGTCGCCCCGCATGAAAGACCGAGTATAATCCGTGGAGCGATTTTCTGCGGAGGAGGTCGAAACGATGAAGGCCCGAATGGCTCGTATGACCTACAAAGTCGAACTGAAACCCGGTGAGAAGCTGAGCTTGCCCGAAGCGCTGATTGAAAGTGTTGGCGCGGGACGCTGGACGATAACCGTTCAACCGGCCGACGACACCGACGAGGCAATTCGCGATCACAGTGCGTTCCTCGGCAGTTACTCGCCAGCCGATGAAGGGTTGTACGATGACTGTCAGCGCCGGTGACCTGTGGGTCGCCGACATCACCTACACCAACGGCGCCGCATCCAAGAAGCGACCGGTCTTGGTGCTGTGGGTGGACGGCGCCGACTCGGTTGTCGCCGCCGTTACGTCTGCGGCACCACGTTCGCCAACGGACGTCTCCCTGCAAGACTGGCCGGGAGCAGGTTTGAGACTCCCTTCCACAGTTCGCCTCGCGCGACTGGATTGCCTCGAACAATCTCTGTTGCTTTACCAACTGGGAAAGTTGTCCCTCGCAGACGCCATGCAGTTGAAGGCCGTGTGGGATCGGTGGGTCAAGCCGCAGTTTTGAGTTCGACGTGCGAAGATGGCCGAACGGCTGCTCCGGCTTGGGACCACTCGGCGTGGGTCTTCCTCCGTGCTCGCGAATCAGTGACGCAATGCCCAAAGTGTGCCACTGGCAGCCGCCGAAATAAGTTTGGACGCACGATCACGCTCATTTCGGCGGCAAGCCAGTGCTGACTCTGGTCTCGTTCTATGTTCAGGAGGGCGGAAAAAATTGCCCTACAAACTTTTTCTGCCTTGGCCGACCTATTCGGGTTCACACACTGGCGTGCCGCCGAATGACCTCAACTGGCTATCGTAATCAACTCCGGCGGCTGCCAGTGGCACACTTTGACATTCGGATACGCGCAACATCAAAACTAACGCTTCAGGTTCGTACGGTCAGGTCGCGTCGTTGCGACTTATTGTGCTCCCAGTAGCTTTTTCGTCCGATTTTCGTGCGATCCACGCCATTCAGAGACATCCATGCGTTAGAACGGCGCTTACTCTGCTCGACGTCGAATCCGTCGTAGTCATCGTCAACGAACAGCCATTTGTGGTGGTAGATTTCCGGATCGCTTGATTGCATCCGCCGCCGAACATCGCCTGCGGAGTCGACGGTAAGGATGTCTCCGACTGTTGGTTCCGATGCCGTTTCGAAGTCCAGCGACTGAACGAAAGACACGGCGCCCGTGCGATAGTTGTACTTCACGATCTGATAATCAAAATCGGCAGGGAGTCGTTTCTTCGCGTTCGTCACAGCGTCACCAAGTCTCGCTTCGTAACGGCGATGCAGGTATACAGCGCCGTTGATCTCTTTGCCGACGCCAAATCGTTTCGATCTATTCGGTAGTCGATCGGACATGTCCTGCTTTCCGAAGGTCACGGTTTAGTATTCGCTGGATTCGACCGCCGTGGTCAATCGCCCTCGTTGTCAGATGCGAGACCTGTCGGAAATTTGATGCCGAAGCGAAATGAGCGAATCGCACGGATGGTTATTCGAGCCGAGTTTCAACGGGGCTGTCAAGGACACCATGCATTGAAGCCTGACTCGCAAGCGAATGCATTACCGCGATTTCCTTCGCTGGCGCGTCAGGCTTCAATAATCCGGGGCAGGCAACGGTCGCACTTGGCTCAAGCAAGCTCCTGGAAAACTTGCAGACAGTCT
>JANNPR010000150.1:0-3215 GCA_031400345.1 Planctomycetota bacterium
AGCAACACATGCCGCACAAAGGCAAGCACACCGTCGGCCGCGACTGGACTCTTTTCCCAGATAAGGTCAAAGGCACGTTCGAACTGGGCAAACATCGCGACGGCTGTAAATAGCAGCACGATCATCCCTATCGGTCCACCGATGACGGCATTGGTCTGGACTTGTTCCAGCATCAACTTGACGTCATCTCTCACCGACGAGGAAGCATACTCGGCAATCGCGGACAACACATGTTGTTCAGCGCTTTGGCCTAAGTGGGTGAAACTCAGGAAAAATCCCAACCCAGCGATCAGCACGAGCAGCAACGGAAAGAATGCCAGCGCCGCATAATAAGCGACCGCAGCCGCGATCAGATCCCCGTCGTGACGCTGAAAGGACTCGTATGTTCGTTTGATCCGGTTCAAAAATTTCCACATTCAGATCACGTCCTCTACTTCCTGTCACCTCGGAAAGAAAGCTTGCCGCAACTCGTCGATGACCGCGGACGACATCGGCGCAATGGAGCCTAAGTGTCGACCGCTAACGAGGGCCGCGGCCGTGGCCTCCAGTACTTCTAGCCGATCGAATGCGTCAAGCACGCTTGTACCGACGACCAAAACGCCATCGTTTTCTATGATTGCAGCGGGCTGATCTAGCGAGATCCTGTCTGCCAGGTCCGAACCCACAAGGTATTGCTCGCCGTACAGAACTCGCTGCACGTCTCTCAGAAAGATATAGCTTTCGGGAATAGTTCTGGCATCGACCGTGCCAGCCGTAACGCTAAACGCCGTGGCATTCACCGGGTGTGCAAACGCAATCGCCTGTACCTGTGGATGCTGACGATAGATCGCCTGATGGGCTCGACTGGCTCGGCTGGGCGTTTTATTCGGTTCGCAGGTGGCGCCCCGGACCAGCACAATATCGTCCAGTCCGAGACGATATCGATCTTGTTGCGAAGGTGTAATTAAGAATGACTCGCCATCCAGGCGAGCCGAAAAACTACCTTCGGTGCTGATCAATAGACGCTGTTGGCAGCCGCGTCGCACAAACTCGCAAAGTTGCTGCCGCCTTTCTTTTTCACACGTACCGGCGGGCGGGAAAGCCTGAGGCGTAAAATCGATTCGACGATTGCGAGACTGTTCAAGTTGTTCGTCGGTTAGGAATCGCGGCTCGCCCAGCAGGCGTGCCTGGATCAACGTCCGAGCGGCGAATTCGAGTGCCTCGAAACGCTGAAACGCTTGCGACAGCGTGGCTCCAACGACCACGACACCATGGTTCTCCAGCACCACGCAGTGGTATCCTTGGGCGAACGTGTCGGCGATGTTGCGTGCCAGTGCCGCGCTGCCAGGCAACGCATAGGGTGCGAATCCCACTTCGCCACAAACATGATGCGCTTGCGGAAAAATCCGGGTGTCCGGTATCTGACGAGTCATACTAAATGCGACCAGGGCCACCGGATGCGCATGAACAATTGCTAGTACATCATCGCGGACGTTATAGATTGCTCTATGGAAGGGAAACTCGGAGGACGGCGGGTGCAGGCCGGTACAGATCTCGCCGGGGCCAACGCACACGATATCCATTCGCCGCAGGTTGCCCTTGTCGATTCTCGCTGGAGTAATCCATACGTCCCCCTGCTGATCCCGAACGGAAACGTTTCCTCCGGATGTCGTGGTCATGCCAAAACGATAAATTCGATCCATCGTCTCAAGAATGTCGTCACGTGGAGGAAGCAAGCTGCGGTTCGACATGGTAGTGGGTAGTTTTCAGTTTTCAGTTTTCAGTAAAGTAGGAGTATACCTTGAGTTTTCGTAGGGTGGGACCAGCTCGCGCAGCGAGCGCCGGCCCACCAACAGTGGGTGGCACGCCATGAGACGCGAGGAACGAGCATCGAAAAGGGCGTGGTGAGGCGCTCCACGCCCTTCCTTGCTCGCTGAGGCGAGCTTCGTGAGGGACGTGCCACCCAAGATACGGTGGTCCGGCGCTCCGCTTGTTGCACCCTACAATTTTCCTGGGAAATTAGCGCACCGCGAGCGTCATAGTGTTAGTAAGGCGACAAGGACGAATGAATGAACAACCGAGCGACGCCAGAATTGCTCGAACGCCTGCTGGATGGGCACGGCGCGGCGTTGCGACTGTTTGCATCACAATGGACGGAGTCGCCGGACGATTGTGTCCAAGAGGCCCTTTTGCAATTGGTACGGCAGCCTACATTGCCGGAACGAATTGTTCCCTGGCTATACCGGGTTGTCCGCAATCAAGCGATTAGTTTGCGGAGAGCGTCGCTGAGACGTGCGCGACACGAAACCGCGGCAGCGATTGAACGACCGTCCTGGTTTTCTGTTGGCGGGGAGGCGCTCGTCGATCCTGAATGCCTCACGAAGGCGTTGCAGTCGCTTGCTGAGAATCACCGCGAGGTAATCGTCGCCAAAATTTGGGGTCGCTTAACGTTCGAGCAGATTGCCGAAGTGCTTGGGATTTCAAGGAGCAGTGCACATCGGCTCTACGAAGCCGGGCTGCATGAACTGCGTGAAAGGTTAAAACGACTATGTCGGAACAAAGACGAGATAACGAAATCGACGCCTTCGAGCGCCAACTAATCTCATGCGTACCTCAATCGAGCCAGCTCGATCGGTCGGCGCTGCTGTTTCGTGCTGGTCAGGAATCGATGTGTGCCAGCCCGAGGCTCTCGGTTCAGAGCACGCGTCTTTGGCAAGTGGCCGCCGCGCTATTTGCCCTAGTCTCGCTGGGGCTGTCCTGGCAGCTATATCGTGCTGACGTACAACGCGCTGAACTTACTCGGCTGGTGGAGGGGATTCGGTCTATCCCATCGACCAACAAATATCCGTCGGCCGAGGATGTCAATTCAAAAGCACCTGCCGAAACGATTCGAGAACGAATCACATCGCCTGGCGCGGTTGCCGCGGAGCCGCAAAGTTCCAACGAAAAACAAATGCTCTCGAGAAATCATTACCTCCATAGCCGACAGCTTGCTTTGGCAATCGGGCTCGATGCGCTGGCTGCTTCATTGGCGTCGGGCAGTTCTCAGGGAACCGAGCAGCGTAGCTATCGAGATCTTAAGGAATCCTCGTTGAAGTTTTGAATCGTACCGCAATGAGTGTGCCACTGGCAGCCGCCGGAGTTGGCTTGGATTACAGATGATGGCTTATTCGGCGGCAAGCCAGTGCTGAGAACGCTCGGACAACCTAGGCACGGAGATATCACATGACACGGTT
>JANNPR010000177.1:0-3201 GCA_031400345.1 Planctomycetota bacterium
CCCCGCGTCAAGCCGCTAACAACGTCAAAGTCCACCACGTCCAGTTGATTCATCTTTCGGTGCTCCCCTTTGTTGGCCAGGTTGAGCCAGACGGCGCCACCCACAAACAACACCACGAACGTAGGGAAAGTTAGCCAAGTCCAGTACATGGGAATTCTTAGCTTGCGCAATAAAAAATAGTCACCCGGACCGATTAGCAGCATGTAAGCCACAACAAATCCTGCGACCCATGAAAATCGAATCAGACTGACTCCCGGGAATTGATCCAGCGCTGCGCGAAGTTGTCCCGCCATGTCGCTATAACCGAGGTGGTTAATGCGACCCAGTTCCTCGCTCCTGTTGGATAGGGTTCGTCCACCGCGACTGCCGGTAAGAATCTGTACCAGCAAATTGCCGCGCCCGGACCAGTCCGCCAGCGATCGAGAGTCGAGATCGAATCCAACCCACACGACGTAACCAAAACCCACAGGAACTCGGCTGATCAGCGAGGCCGTTGTCGAGACACCCACTTTTTCCGTCAACTCCGCTTTCGCGGGCAACTCCAAGATGCTTACCACTAAGTCATGCGCAGCCGGGATTCGCTGCGACGCTTCGGTGAACCGTTCCAGATTCGTGGTCGATGCTAATCGTTGGGTGCGTATGAACTTGCCGGGCGTCAAGCTCGCCAAGGGCTTCCCGTCCGCTAGCAGCTCGTCACCATGACGCCCGCAGCTCAGAATTAACCGTCCTCCGAGATGCACCCATTTATCCAAAGCGCTAACTTGATTGGCGGTGAAACGAGAGAATGGGTCGACCTCCGCGGCAATGATCGCGACGGCGTCGACTCCTTCATATCCATACCAAGATTCAGGTAGATCGGTAGTCTCTTGCAATTCTGCCACTCCGGCGCGTTCGAGGTCGCCGCCAATTCGACGCACGACGTCAGATAAGCCGATGGACGGACCAATCGTGACGATCAATCCATGGGTGGAACTAATTGCAGTGGGAGTGTCATCGCCCAGGAAATGACGTTCCACCAGCACCGTATCGTTGTCGCGAACTCGAATCTTTAGGCCAGATCGAGACCGACCAAACTTTGCATAGCGTAAAACCCGGGTCGCTTGATTCGCTGTCAACTGGCATTCGATAGTTTCTCCGACAGAAAAACTTACCGCCGCTCCGTCCGCGTCCGGCACCAGCACGTCAATTTCGCAGCGAGTGCTTTGCTCAGAAGACAATGTCACCCACACGGGCGTCCTGTGCCCAACTCGGTATTTGCCCGCAAATCCGACGTCGACATCCTGTATTTGAATACCGTCTCGAGTCTGTGCCACAAGCGTGCGCAGTTCAGGGCCCGGAACGACGGACGAAATCAGCAAGAAAGTGAGGATCAGTAGCGAAAACCGCATGGAAATCACAATGGGTAAGGCTTCTTAGGTCATGAATCGACCGACTCAACGATTTCGTTGCTAGGTGCTTACTTTACTTGGGCCAGTCGAAGTCGCAAACCGGCCTCACAGCCTCTCACGCCTGTGGAACGAGCAGGTAGTGTGCCACTCGGCAGCCGCCGGAGTTGGCTTGGATTTCATTCGACGGTTCATTCGGCGGCAAGCCAGTGCTGAGAACGGTGGGAAAACGGTAAGCCGTTTGACGCCGATAGCAGTCATTGAAGCAAAACACTCAATTCGTCGAACGTTGTTAGCACTGGCTTGCCGCCGAAATAGTCTTTGCTGAACATCATAATCAACTCCGGCGGCCGCCAGTGGCACACTCGGGGGCCCACCAATGACACTAAGTCCAACCGCCACAACGCTGTTCTGCCGTGTGCCAATACGTTAAAAACGCAACATCAAACGTGACCAACGCGATATACGAGCCACTCGCTGGCCTAGTTCAACGGATGCGTCTTGAATCGGAGAAACCTATGTCCAATCACGAATTTCCTCGCCGAATGTTCTTACGAGGTATTGCAGCTGGGATCGCGGCCCCGTTCTTGTCCCAGGTTTCCGCGGATGAAGGTCCGCCCGTCACCGATCCACGTGCTACCGATGGCGACGACCGGCACGAACCCAATTGGGATGAACGATTGACTCTGACTGTGGGGCGGCAAACAGGTGACATGATGGGCGCCGACGACAAAGTGCTGCAAGCCGCCGTAGATTATGTCGCCAGACTTGGAGGTGGTACGGTGCAAGTCTTACCCGGCACATACACGCTCCGGAATTCGATCTGGCTAAAGTCTGGAGTTCGAATTCTGGGAAGTGGCCCAGAGTCGGTCCTTACCAAGATACCCTCGACAAGCATCGGGCTGACGGACGATTCGAACTGGTTCGATCAGGAGATTACCCTGCAAGATGCCCAGGGATTTCGAATCGGCGATGGCGTTGCACTGCGTTGCAAGAATCCTCATCACAGCGGTTCTACGGTCATCAAGAGGACATTGGTCGCACGCTCGGGAAATCGTTTCAAGTTGAACAATGGATTGCGAGAAAACGTCTGGCTGTCAGGTACCCCGACCTGCACGTCCGTTTTTCCGTTGCTGACCAGCGAATACACGTCGGACGTTCTGATCGAAAACATCACCCTGGATGGCAACCGCCAAAACAATGAGCATTTCGACGGCAACTACGGTGGCTGTATTTTTTTGCAAGACTGCAGTCGATACAAGATTCGCAACGTCATTGCTCGCAATAACAACGGCGATGGGATCAGCTTTCAGATTTGCCATGACGTAGTGGTCGAGAATTGCCACAGCCACGACCACGCGGATCTGGGCATACATCCAGGATCGGGTTCACAGCGGCCGTTGATTCGACATAACCACATGCAGAACAATGGCATCGGGCTGTTCTGGTGCTGGGGTGTTAAGTACGGCTTAGCTGAAAATAATCGCATCGAAGGGAGTCGGAATTATGGCATGTCGATCGGCCATTGCGACACCGACAATGTGATCAGGGACAACGATATCCGAGGGAGCGGAAAGGTCGGCATTTTATTTCGCGACGAAAACCGCGGACGAGACTTTTGGGCCAATCGTAATCTCGTCGAAAACAATCGGATCTTCGACAGCGGCGACGAGAGCGGAGTCGCTATTGATATTCAGGGAAAGACCAAGGACGCACGCATTCTCCGCAATGAAATTCGGGAAACGCGGCAGCCAATGAAGCGAGTCGGCATTCGCATTGACGCCGATGTACAACGAGTTGATCTCGTCGAAAATCG
>JANNPR010000695.1:0-3753 GCA_031400345.1 Planctomycetota bacterium
GACAAATTCTATTGTCTGAAACGGCCTACGTTGCCCGACCGTTCTCAGCACTGGCTTGCCGCCGAATGACTTTTACTTGAATATCGAAGCAAACCCCGGCGGCGGCCAGTGGCACTCTTTGTCGTGACACCCGGGGTGAAAATCAAAAAAACATTCCAAGTGCGGATTGACTTCGATTCACGGACCTTCCGGCTTACTCTTCCGTAGTTTGAGTCTCTGACGTTGATACCCCAGTTCATGGCCGATTAGCATGAGTATGGTGATAGCCAATGGCAGCAAGAAATAGATGAAGCGAAACGCAATTAGAGTGGCTACCATCTCGGGCTTGCTCGTCGCGGCAGAGTAGGCCAGGATGACCAGTTCGAAAATTCCGACGCCACCCGGTATGTGAGTCAAAATGACGATGATCAAACCCAACAGGTAGACGCCCAGAAACTGTGGGTATTCGAGGGTCACGGATTCCGGCAATAGCACGTACAGCGCACCCGCTGCAATGATTAAGTCCAAGGCTGATACGATCAGCTGCGCGATCACAATGCCGTAATGCGGCAGCGACACTTCGTGTCCGTGCCATCGAAGAGGCTTTGTCCAAACGATTGCTAGCGCTAAATACGCCAGCGACACGACTAAAAGCCCGATTCCAAGTGGTTGTACGTCGCTAAAGGGAAGGCGAAGCCGCAGGGGAACTGGGAGTGGATCGAGGATAAATACAACTCCGGCCAGGGCGAAAGCGCCAAACCAGAACGTCGAGCCGATCATCACCATCAACCGTACGATTTCTGGGGCGGACATGCCCCACGATGAATACAGTCGCACTCGGACAGGCGTGCCGCCGAGCACTGCGCCGACGTTGTTGCTCATGACAAATCCGGTAAACGAGGCAAACGCGATTCGTGAAAGTGACAACGGATGCGAAATGGCCCGGACCGCCAACCAGTCGTAACCAACAAGGACTACATAGTTCAGGACCGTGAGCCCTAAACAAGTCAGCAGATTTAACCTGGAAATTGCTTGTAGACTGTCCCAAACTTGAGCGGGCCTGACGCCTCGCAGCTCCCGGTATAAGAGATAAAGAATGGCGAGCGTAATTGCAGCGATAAAAGCTGACTTCAACCAAGTCAGATTCGCTCGAAACCAGTTTGTCGGCGGTTCTGCCACTGTCTTTCCTTCTAGGCGTCCGTAATGACGAAGTGAATGGTCATTCCCGCTAACCTGGCGGAGATTCGAATCCCGTCCTAGAATCTTGCTAGCAAAAATGAGCTAGTTTGACATGGGTGGTTCCCCGCTTCCCGCCACTTACTTGGCACGTCGGCTGTTATCTATGGAATCTTTAGCATTCTTCCGATGACGTTGGAGCTCCCGACCTCCATATCGATTTGTTAAGCAAGTGTTTTCGCAAAGTTTCTCGCAAATAGGATGCAACACCGATGAAACCGTACCTTGCTTTCTGGCTGGTGGTCAGTGGCCTTTTGATATGTGTGGGCCATGCGAAAAGCGCCGAGCCCGCAGGTTCCAAGGGTTGGATTTCGCTATTTAATGGGAAGGACCTGGACGGTTGGACGGTCAAAATCAAGTCTCATGCATTGAACGATAACTTCGGAAGCACGTTTCGCGTAGAGGACGGGGTTCTGAAAGTGGCATACGACAAGTATCAGCAGTTCGACGGGAAGTTCGGCCACCTGTTTCACAAAAACAAGTATTCCCACTATATCGTCCGCGTTGAGTACCGCTTCGTGGGCAATCAGGTCAGCGGGGGACCAGGTTGGGCGATTCGAAACAGCGGAATCATGTTGCATTGCCAATCGCCGGAGAGCATGGAGAAAGATCAAGATTTTCCGGTATCCATTGAAGCACAGATGCTTGGCGGCGATGGAAAAGTCAATCGGACCACCGCCAATGTGTGTACGCCAGGCACCCATATCGTGATGCAAAGCAATTTGATCAAACGCCACTGCACCAATTCCAACTCGAAGACGTTCCACGGTGATCAGTGGGTCACGATGGAAGTGGAAGTTCATGGTAGTGGAACTATCCAACACCGCGTCGGCGGCGAAACTGTGCTCGATTACGAACAGCCGCAACTGGACGATACGGATCCCTATGGCAGCAAGTTAATCGTCAACGGAGAAAAGCTCCTGCGGGAAGGGTACATTTCCTTGCAAGCGGAGAGCCATCCAGTCGAGTTTCGTAAGGTGGAGATTTTGCCGCTGAAAGAGTAACGATCCAACGCTTTGGCTTAGTCATGATTCGCACCGGCGTAAATGCAAAGTGCAAAGTGCAAAGTGCAAAGTGACCAATGACCAATGACCAATGACCAGTGACCAATGACCAATGACCAATGACCAATGACCACTTCATTTCAAAAAGTGTTTCAGAAATTCTTTGCTCGTGTGGCGGTTGTGCTCGCCTTAGGGATGCCGACCGATACGTGGCATGCTTGTGCAGCGGGACCACCCAAGCCACTCAACCGCATACAGTTGGAAAACAAACAACTGGGAGCGTTGGATTGGCAACTGACGCGTGTCCGCGTGGACAAAGATGGATTTCGTTCGCGATGGATCGAAGGATACTGTTCGAAACAAAGTGTCAAATCGGGCGAATCGATTGAAGTGATGGTCTCGACCGAGCCGGCAAGTCCGTTCCATATCGAGTTTTTTCGACTGGGCTATTACGGAGGTAGGGGCGCGCGGTTGATGAAGCAGCTCGGTCCATTTGTCGGGGCAGCGCAACCGGTTCCCAAACCCGGCGCGAAAAATATACACGAATGCACCTGGTCCCCAGCAACTAGTCTGACCATTCCCGAAGATTGGGTTAGCGGCGTTTACGTGGGCCGACTTACGACCGTAGCCCCGCGAGAAACAGAGCCCTATTGGCAGAGCTACGTGATTTTCATCGTGCGCGATGACCGGCCGGCCGACATTTTGTTTCAATGTTCGGACAATACCTGGCAGGCATACAATCGTTGGCCCAACGATTACTCGATCTATACACATCCGAAGGGCGGACAGGGCCCATGGGCCGATGTCAGCTTCGATCGGCCTTACGGACGCGAAGCTCAACACGGCAGCGTCGTGAATGATCCGCTGACCGTCGGCGCCGGCGAGTTCTTGCCGTTTGAATTTCCCTTGGCGTACTGGCTGGAGGAACACGGTTACGACGTCGCCTATTGTTCAAACAGCGACATGCTGGTTCCCGACCGCGCGATCAGGAACACGAGTGCCATCGCAATCGAAACCACGACGGAAAATGAAACGCTCTTGCGTAGATTGATGTCCTTGCCGCTGTAGAACTTGAAGTTGCTCACCATCGAGAGACCCGCGAACATGGTAGCGGCCCACGCGAGCCAGCGCACGTCGTCCCGGTTAATGTGGTACTGCTCCATGGCCCACACCAGCCCGGCGATGAGGCTGGCCGCAGCGGGGCTGGGAAGGCCCTGGAAAAAGCGCTTGTCGATCACTTCGATGTTTGTGTTGAACCGCGCAAGGCGCAGTGCAGCGCATGCGCAGTAAACGAATGCCGCAATCCAACCGAGCCGAGCGGTCAGCCATGGCCCGAGCAGCGTGACGCTTTTGGAGACTGCAAACTCGCTCAGCGCCCAGTGATACACAACCAGGGCGGGTGCGACGCCGAACGACACCATGTCGGACAAGCTGTCGAGCTCAGCGCCGAACGCACTCTGGGTGTGCGTGAGACGCGCCACGCGGCCATCCACGCCGTCCAGCACCATTGCGACGAAAATCGCCATCGCCGCCT
>JANNPR010000230.1:0-2737 GCA_031400345.1 Planctomycetota bacterium
GGCCATTTCAGCCACTGGACCGACGAGCTAGTCTGTATAGCTCTGAAATACCGGAATTGCATCGTCGTTGTGGGGTGCTCGATGTCGTTCTACAATCAAGTCAATGGACAGCGTTTCCTGCAATCCTTAGATTCCCCCTTAGATTCCCCTCGAGGAAACGCCTGATTCATCAAACTTGTATGCAAGTAGGGAACGTCCCGGTTCCTTCGCCGCGATTAAACGCGCGGAGAAGAATATGTCAATCGCCAAGCAAGACCAAGAACTGGATCAGGAATTCCGACGTCTGGCCGTTGCGTGGAAACGTGAAACAAAGCATCTCTCGCGCATTGACCAAGTGTGCGCTAACCCCTGCTATTTGCAAATCATTGGTATGGGGGCGGATGCGCTTCCAATGATTCTCCGAGAGCTTGAAAAGGAAACCGACTATTGGTTCGTAGCCCTTTCAGCTATCACTCGAGCCAGCCCCGCTGCCGACGCCCAAGGCATGACCCCAGAGCAAATGGCCGAGGCATGGTTGCGATGGGGACATGAGCATGGACTCATCTGACGAACCGTCCCTTGAACAACTCTTTCCCAATCTCGCGTCGGCAGGTTACGAGATCACCAGCCCAGCAACTCGTCAGTACAATTGCGTGGCTTGGGCCGCGCGGTACGACAACTTCCTGTGGGATCATAGTGCAGTGCCATATGCGTATTGGCCTCGTCGCGTCCCACGCGACGGAACCACAGGCAGCCTGGTCGCTGCCTTCGCCACCCTCGGCTATACCAGGTGCGGCGACGGAGATCTTGAAAAAGGCCTTGAGAAAATCGCAATCTATGGGAAGGCGAACGACGATTGGACACACGCCGCAAGGCAACTCGCGGACGGCAGTTGGACAAGTAAGTTAGGCGGACGAGAAGACGTCCGCCATAAGTCTCCACAAGACCGGGACACCAGTTAAACATAACGATTTGCCTTCCTCGAAGGGCTGCAGACTAAAGTCCAATACCGCCCATTGAATTTAAGTTTCGCCGAAATTAAAGGTTAGATTACCTGCCAACGGTTGGCGGTGCGGGCTGTTTTCCAAAGCGTCAAAGGGATACTGTAACCCTTTGCAACCTTTCCGGAGGCTCTGCATCATGCCAAAGCTCGTCGATCAACTCCCAAAGTATCGTCATTTTGCCGCCCGCAACTGCGATGTGGATACACAAGGCCACGTCTGGCTGCCACGACTCATGGGCGGATCGCTCGCTCCAGGCGTAAGAAAACTGCCGCGATAAGCTGTAAGGCGCAGCGGAGCCGACTTCTTTATCATCCGCCGCGGCAGGACGATGCCGTGTACGGTTCCGAAGTTCGCTCCCGCGGCGAAAGAATAGCCGAAGTGAGTGGCCAGGGGCCACGTTTACGGTGGCTCGGAAGCGAAATCAAGCGCTTCGTACCGCCGCGTCGCACGATTCCACGTTAACTCGACTCGGAATTGGCGGCCAAACAGTTTTCCCATTTGCAGACTACCGGCACTAGGCACCCGAACGGTGTCGTCGCCGGACATCACGATCAGATCGAATTTACTCTCGTCGCTGATTTTCGAAGTGGACTTACCGTCGAACAGTTTCACGTTCGTGAGGTCGTGACGCACCACCCCTAGATCGCGAGTGACCACGATCAACTTTGTTTTTTTATCAAGCGGTTGGTCGGCTGCCGCCGCCGTCAACCGCCCAGTTTGCGATAGGAGATTGTCGAATGACACTTGATGTTCGCGTTCGAGCAAGGAACCCGGATGATACGTTACACTTTCGCGACTCGCGGCGCCGGTCGGCGGTGGACCAAAATGTTTCAGATAAATGTTACGATATTCGATTGTCATGGGCGGGCCGACATGAACTTGCACGCCAAGCAAACCCTGTTTCACGCGATTGGCGTCATCGTAATCATGGACTTCGCTCATCAACACGCCGTTTAGGTAGTGCTTCGCATTCCTGTCCTTTACAACCAGCCAGTAACGATTCCAGTTCTCTCTTCGCACGACACCCTGTAGCTCGTCCGGACTGGCGAATTGGGCAATCAGTTTCGGTTGCCCGCCGTGATCGTCAACCCAAGTCACTTGCCCGCGAGCGGCTAGCAGACGCCGTCCGTTCTCCTCGTAACAGATGCCGGTAAACAGGGAGGCGCCGTGAATGTCGGCCTGCGGACCGCGTACCGAGAACGGGTCATTGTCGAGCACCGCCAGCCGATAACCAACGCCGCTGTTGCCTTCCGCCGAGACGCGGTAGTCCAGCACCAATTCAAAGTCTTCGACGCGATCGCCGCGCCAAACAATCCAGGAATTCTTCTTGAGCAGCGTGTGGGGCGTCACCCTTCCAACAAGTTTGCCATCGTGGACACTCCAATACTTTGGGTCGCCATCCCATTGACCAAGCGACTTCCCGTCAAAGATGGCCGTAAAGCCAGTGAGATCCGTTGCGGGCAGTGGTTGGTCATCTCCAGCATCCAAAGTCGTTGACCAGAGCAAAACGACCAACAGCATTGCCGCAATCCGCCAGATACTTTCACGGCTGCCGATTCTTGATTCCATCCAGAACTCCTGTATCAGTTAAATTCCTTGACGCTGGATCCGCTATGGACTCAGATCCGACAATCAGAACCTGCCCAGCTTCGTCGTGCTCCGCGATCCCGACGGCTACTCGAGAACTGGCGCCACATTGTGGCAGGATTCGTTTGGGTCGGGCAAGCTCAGGAGCGAAAAAAACAAAGGCTCTC
>JANNPR010000248.1:0-3427 GCA_031400345.1 Planctomycetota bacterium
GAGAGCCTGTCGGAGCTTGGTCTTGCATTGGTGGATGTGCTGGCGCTGCTGATTGCGCGATTCGGTGGCGGCGAGCAGCTCGACGATCTGTATCTGGAGCTGTTTCAGGCGATCCATCCAAGCGGTCATTTCATTGGGTAAAGTCGGAACGACACCGCTGTCCATCCATTGCTCTTGCCAATTGCGTTGTAATTCCAAATACTGCTGCTCCATGGCTTTCATCGAGGCGAGCGTCCTATCGCGGTCCTGTTCTGCATCACGCTGTTCAGCCTGAAACAGGCTCAATTCCGAGACCTGCTGTGCTTCACGACGCATGCGGTCGGACAAGTCATCGCATTCATGGATGCTCCCCTGTAAAGCATCAACGAGCGGTTGGTTCGGCGCGTGGCGCGCGATGAATGCGGCACTACGCGATGGCTCAGGCGTCTGCTGGTCCAAGGCGCTGCGGACCAGTTCGACCCCTAGATCGCGATCTTTGCGAGATTGTTCTAGTTCCAACTCTGACGGAACGTGCCCGGAACGCTCGAGCCGTTGTATCTGGCGAGTTCGCTCACGAATGGTGGCGAGACATTTCTCATGCTGCTTTCCCAGATCGCGACGAACCTCCTGATGCTGTTCGAATTGGTGTTGGTAGTCGTACACTCGTTCGAGCGGAGGGATCCGCACCTCCAACAGCTGTTCGAGTTTTCCGTCGGTGAGTACAGCCAACGATTTCCAAGCAATCTCCGCTTTGGTACGATTTGCTGCGAGCTTGCCGGTCGCGTCCCGCTCGTTCTTTTCCAAAGGCCCTTCCGACTCGATACTCCTTACCATCGAGACGAGACTGGCAAGGTCCGGAGGTCGACAAGTCGCCGACAACCGCTCGGTCCTTCCGACGATTTCGCTACGACAGTTTTCAAGCCGTTCTTCCCCATCTTGAACTGCCTGCAGCAATGCCTTGCGCTCTTCACCCAGCGTGCGAATACGTTCTTCGGAGGCGGGCGAAAGTCGCAGCGACTCGACATCGCCCAGATCTTCCCGCGTGAAATAAGTTCTCAGGACATTTCGCGCACTCCCTTGATGCTCTCGCAATCGGGCACGAAGCCCTATGCTATCGCTTTCGGCCTTGAGACAAACTCCCAGCTCTTCGCGCAATCGATCGATCGCCTGCTCTTCGGCGAGAATCTCACCTCCGGGCGCTATCGTGCGGGACTCGCCATTCAGACGTTGCAGTTCCTGACTAAGGTTCTCGCGCCTGGCGCGGGCAGCGAGCAAATTTGCAAGAGTATCCCGGTATTTCTCGGCAAAATGCTCATCGAGCAGCCGGGCATCTTGCAACGCGACCAGCGACACCAGTAACTCCTGAAGCGCGCCAATGGCTGGAAGAGCAAAGCGATAAGCTTCCAATCGCAACATTTCCAAACGGTTCCGAGTGCGTTCATGCTCCAGTTGAGTTTTGGATGATAAGGAATCGCTCAACATCTGATCTTGAGCCAACCAAGCCTCAATCTGCAAAGTCTTTGTGCGCAACTCATCACGTTTGTTGTGTAAATTGCGAATGCTCACCGCGATGACTTGTTTTTGCCCTTGCGACTTGTATAGCTCCTCGCTCCTGTCGGACAATTGCTGATCTAAACGGCGCAAACCGGCGAGACCCGCCCCTGCTGCGAACAACGCTTCCCCAAGGCCCCCTTTGCCCTCCAGGATCTCGTGCCCGCCATTGATGAGCTGGTGATGGTTTAAACCAAAGAGCATGGTAAACTGATCATCACTGATTCCGCCCAGAAATTCACGCAATACATCATCGCCAATCGCAGTTCGATCGTCCGCCGTACGCAACGAATTTAACTTCGCGCGGCGACGAAGAAACTCGACTTCATTTCCGTGCCGACTTTGCAACTTGGCACCGATCCGTTGTGCGGACGAGCTGTAGCGGAAATCATCACACTTGTTATGTGGAAATCCGAACAGGAAGTGGCCCATTCCTCGCAGCGCCGTGGTCTTGCCCGCCTCATTAGGCCCGTAAATCAGATGCAGTCCATAATTTCCTTGTGAGACGTCAAGAGTTACGTCGTCGAATGGCCCATAGCACCGATAAGTGACGGACAGAAATCTCATAACGCGGCCGACTCCTTGGCGACGGCGGCGCTCGTCAAGATGGATTGCGCACGGTCAAGTAACTGCAACGCCCAGGCTGGATCCGTTAGTCGAATGGCCGCCAATCCATGTTTCAGATCCGCTGGCAATCGGCCGTTAAGATGTCTCACGTCTGCCGTGTCCATTAGCGATTGCAACAACGCACAATCGTGAGACAGCTCGCTAATCACTTCCGTGAGTTCTGATATGGCATCGTCGGCTAAGCCGAGCTCCGTGGTCTCTGCTCCCGGGCGAGATGTGCGGACCACAAGTTTTTCTATCCAAACGTTATCGTCGCCTCGACCGACCACCTGAGAGCGAATCTTATCGCGAAACTGACGCTGGTCGGCTATTAGAGCATCGTGAAACGAACATTTTCCAGCCAGTTCCACGCGCACCGCGACCGTCCGGTCTGGGTTCTCGATGACCACGTCATCGACGGCGCCCGCGACCAGGTTGAGGACCTGTTCCCCAGCTTCCGCGTTCGTACAATCGACCTTGACGACGGCCCAGCGAAGAACATCCAGACAATGGAACTGGCTTGAAAGATGCCGATTGGTGTCGACATCCACAACCAAACATCCCTTGGGGCCTGTTTCACGAATATGCCGCCCTTGAATATTCCCTGGAAACTCAACGTGTGGATGTCTTCCTGAATTCACAGATTCGCGTTGATGAATATGGCCCAGCGCCCAGTAGTCGAAGCCGTGAGCAATCAACTCTGCGAGCTGGCAGGGGGCGTAGCGTTCGTGACCCTCTCGTCCATCCAGGCCGGTGTGCAGCAGGCCAATATTCAGGTAACCCGAAACGGGAGCTGGATAGCCCGCCATAAGGTTTCGCATTTCCTTCTGTTCGGCGTAGCTCTGTCCATGGATTGCTACGCGAATCTCCTCCATTAACACCGTTCCAGCTAGATCCGTTGCGAACGAATGTACGTTATCGGGATAGGGCAAATGACGCGTCATTTTGTTTGCTGCATCATGATTGCCTGAGACCAAATAGACTGGGATTCCGTGGTGACGCAGCTGCCCCATCTGCTGCACAAAATAGAGGCCCGTATTCACATCCGGCCAATCGCCATCGAAAACATCTCCAGCAATTAGCACAAACTGCACCTCCTGATCGATCGCGAGCCGAACTAGATTCGCCAGGGCGCGGCGTGAAGCCATACGGATTTGTTCAACAGGCGCTCCCTCGTAGCGATCCAAGCCTCTAAGTGGGCTGTCCAAATGGATATCCGCTACGTGAATGAAACGGACCATAGGTAGGGTTAAGGGGTCAGGGGGCAGTGGTTAGTGGTTAGTGGCCAGCC
>JANNPR010000254.1:0-4750 GCA_031400345.1 Planctomycetota bacterium
GGCTTCAACGAATAAATTCGCCGAAACGCCTCATCGGAACCGTGTAAATAGTCCTCCAAGGCGTTGTCGGGAACAAATCCTCCCTGATGGATTAGCAAGTCCCCTACCGAAACGCGGCTCTTTCCCGCCTGTCCAAATTCAGAAATGTATTGTGCCACAGGGTCGCGAAGTCTCAGCTTCCCTTGTTCCAGCAAGATCATGACGCTGGTAGCCGTGGCTACTGGCTTCGTAATCGACGCCATATCGAAAACCGTATCTAGCGTCATCGGGATTCTTTGTGGTTCGACTTGCCGCATGCCATAGGCGCGTTCGAAGACGACGTGACCGTTTCGTCCGATCATGACCACACAACCGGGCATTTTGCCGGATGCAATTGCCGAGTTCACTTCAACATCGATCTGATCCAGTCTGCTGGAACTCATTCCAGCCTGTTCGGGTCTCGCGCGGACAAGCTTGGGGCGACTCTCTCCTCCCGACAGGATAGTGCTGACCATGAGCACCGCTCCCAGGACACCTCCGGTCAGCATTCGATCAATGGCCTTGGGCATTGCACACCTGTAGATTTACCGCTTGACCGTTAACCAAATGGCGTCATGGGGATTGGAAAATCCGGGCGAAGAAAACGTGGCAATGCGTTGGGCGGTTTCACCGTCGACCGTTCCCACAATTTGAATCGCAGCGGCGGCCGTCATCTTCTCCGCGGTCAGCGTCAGTTTTACGTTTTTGGCGGACTCGTCTTTCGACACCGATTTGACTGATGAAACGGCAACACCCTCTGGTAAGCCAAGGGCTTGAATCGTCACATCCCCCGCGAAGCCGTTTTGACGATCGATTGTGATGGGAATTTCGAGTGGTTTGCCGACTACGGCCACGAACGAATCGTCCTTAATTGTGAGACTAAAGTTGGGCCGGGACTCCAGAATGCTCAGCCGATAGTAGTAGCGGAAACCGCCATGGCGAAAGACGTCGCGAATTTGCACGGTGTACTCGCCATCGCTGGGCACTTTGAACACGAGAGCCGGATCCACATCCAATCCTACGTCATCCGCTTCGGTGACTATTTTTCCGGCTGCGTCGTTCAACAGCAGATGACCATCCAAAGCTGCACCTAGTGATCTTGATCCTACCGCGATCGCCAAGGATTGGCCGGCTTTGCCGACAAACTTGAAGGCGTCAATATCCTCGGCAGCCTCGATGCGTCCGGAAATCGATAGCGGGACGGACACAACTTGTGGTTTGGATGGGGAGTTGTCCGCTGCCTCGAGGGCCTGTGTCACTTCCATTGCCTCAATCGCAATGGAACTGGCGGCTTGGGGATGTGACATCCAGCTCGTCTTACCACTCTTTCCCGTGAGGTGAATCGGACCAAAGTCATTTGGCAAGTTCCAACCGAACAGTTGGAACTCAGTATCCTTACCCGCGGTCGCCGCCAACGGCATCACATGGTCGATAAAAGGTCCGCAAGAGACGGTCAAGCGATAGATAAACGTTTCTGCGCCCGCAAACGCAATGCTGCTATCGGGCGTGACCGGAAAAGCAAAAGCTCGAATAATGAATTTTTCCGTGCGCGGCGCCCGAAAAACTAATTGAGGATCCATTCCCCGTTCGTCGTCGACTTGGGCCAATACAATTCCATCCCGGTTTGTCACGTTTATCACGGTATCCATGGGTGAACCAAGAAGACCGTTTGCCGTCACGGAAGCAACGCAGACTTGCCCAGCCTGGAGTTCGACGGCAAATCCGTCTACGTCACCGAGTTTGGCTAATTGACCGTTTACTGTGCTGGACCCGCTCAACGCCTGGGCTTGCGAAAGCGAGTCGTTGGGTTCCAGTTCGAGGAACTCTGGGATCGTTCCGACGATGAACGGACGCAGGCTGGACGCACCCTCCGCATCGTAGGCGCGGATCCAATACAAACCGGTCGAAGAATCGGCTTTCGCGGAGATACGGAAATCGCCCTTGTGTTCCGCATCGGCCTCCACCACCAGTCCTTCGCGATCGACCCAGGTTTGGACTGGCCAATTTGCAAACGTCCCTTGTGCGGTGACTTTGGTCGTTTGCCCTACCTGAACCCCGGCCGGAAAAAGTGCCGTCAGTTTCGGAGGTTCGGCGTAACCAATACGTCCGGCGGTAAGAAAACCAACGAGGGCGATCGCTATCTGCATCGGCGGCGAGGAATTCATGGGCGATTTCAAAGTTGATTAAGTCGGCCGATAGGCGAAGTTATGCGTCTCACCAACCCGAAACGAAGTTTTGCAATTACTTTCAGTTGGCGATCTTCCAGAGATGCTTGTCGCTTCGCACATATAGGGCACCATTTGCAATCGCGGCCGACGCGTGAATCGGTTCTCCGAAGTCGCTCTCGCCAATCAACTCGGGTTTGTCTGCGAGCTTGATAACTCGCATCTTGCCTTCCTGGTTGATGCAATACATTTGATTGCCCGCGATGACGGGCGTTGCCCAATGGGCCCCGCCAACTCGTAACTGCCATAATACTTTACCGTCGCTCAGTTTGGCACCCTTGAGAATTCCGGCACCGTCGATCGCATAGACTAGCTCTCCGTCAATAATGGGACTGGCGGGACCGGGCCGAAGCTGATTCGAGTCCCAAGCTAGCGATGGGGCGCTTGATCCAGGTGGTACGTTCAAGACCGTCAGACCATTCGAGGCTAGAAAAACTTGGCCAGGAATCGCGGCGGGAGAGGCAATACCTCCGGTGTTCGCTTTATAGCGCCAGATCTCCTGCCCCGTAAGGGGATCATGAGCAGTTAACGACGTGATCGTTTGCAGTAACACCTGGTCCGGCTTGCCGTCAGATCCTGGCAGAAGGGAAGGTGATGACCAATTCGCCGTCCGATCGCGATCGATCCTCCACTTGTTTTCCCCGGTGCTTGTATCTAAACCGGCCGCAAAAGAATCACCTTCGTTTTCGATCTGGACGATAACGGTGTCTTCAACCACTAGAGGAGAAGCAGCCATTCCCACGTCGTTTCCAGCTTTCGGATAGTCGTGAGCCAGTCCCCGGTACCACAAAAGGTTTCCGTCCAGATCAAGGCAAGCCAAATCGTTAGACGAAAAAAAAGCAAAAATTCGCTCGCCATCGCTGGCCGGCGTGGGAGCCGCATTGGCGCTCGTGGGATGACAAAGCGTGCGACCTGTCGCCCAGAATTCGCGTCGCCATAACTGTTTGCCGCTGTCTCCGTCGAAACACAAAACGTTCATTCGATCCTGCCGAAACCCACCCGACGCGGTAACGTAAACACGGTCTTTCACGACGATGGGGCTGGACACTCCTCGGGCCGGCATTTCCACCTTCCATGCCACGCATCGATTCTCCTTTTCCGAAAACACCGCCGGTGGCGCCGCGTCTTTGGAAACGCTGTTGTTTTCGCCACGAAACGTTGGCCAATCGGCGCCCAGTGAGATCAAACACAGCGCCACAAACGCGATATGTCGAAGATGGTGATTCATATTCAGTCCCTTTCAGCGGAGGATGGCAGCTTGGTCCGACGCTGGTGTTCCAAGGTCGGCGAAGCCGTAGCCTGCGGCGCAGGGTTAAACGAGCGGTCCGCAGACAGGATTGCCGTGCCAACTTCGTCGCACACACGCAATTGAAACTGCCAGTCCTGCGACCACTCCTCGGTTTGCTCGTTCTGGCACAGCTTGACGAGAATCGTGTTGTTCCCTACGCGTAAACGACCCTGGGCGCGATATTGGTCAATCTCCTTGCCCAGATGATAAATCTCGTTTGCGGTCAGCAGCTCGCCATTCAGCCAGATCTTGTTGGCATTAGGCGAGCCCAGCCGCACTTCCATGTCACGTGAATCCTTCGATACGAACGTGGTGATTGCGTAGGCAATGGCTGCTTTGTGTTTGTCCAGCGCCTTGTTGAAATCGACCATTCCAAAATCGTCCTTCGTTGCATAATCCGTCCAGGAGACCTCGCCCAACTTGCCCGCATATTTGACTGCGGGTTTGAATTCCGCCTCTGGCGGGTAAACGGTCGCAAAGTCGCGCATGTTGGGATTATCAAATGGCCCGATGATCTTCCAAGTGTTGATGAACCCGTAATGCGCGGCGAGATCCACCTGTTCACCAAGTTCCTTCAGCTTATCGTGGGCGGCTTTGATTTGATCGACATCGCGGGCGGCCGAGAGCGTCTGCTTGTACGCCGCAATGGTTGCGGCCTTATCAGAACCCTTCTCCAATTCCAACGCTTTCACCAACGCGCCGGCGACCGCGTCACGGCGTAACTCCAAACTTGGATCATTGAGGAATTGAGGAACCAACCGTTCTTTCAAAGCGGGATCATTGCGAGTTACCAGTTCGAATGCTGTCCGACGGGCTTGTGGGGAATGCTTTTTATCGTCAAGCAATTTTTGTAGGACTTCCACCGGCAACTTGCCTCCGTCGCGCAACGTCCGTTCGGCGATGCTGTCAATGGCCGCTCGTAGCCAATTGGTGGCCAAGATATCGGCCTGGTCCATCCCGCCTAAGATTGTCGGGAGATGAGACGCGTCACTACTAGCGAGTTCTTTCCAAGCGGCCCTGGCTTCCCGGTTTCCCAAACCCTTAGGACCGACTTGGCGAATCACCTCAATTCTCTTCTCGATGTCGGTTTTGTTCTCAGCGGCGACAGCGCTGGCTGAAATCATCGCAACCACAATGGCGCATAAGCGTTGATGGCAGCTCATGGCGGGGAAATCCTCTGTATGGTGGGAACAAAAGGCGGAGTTTGATAATCTCGAGG
>JANNPR010000264.1:0-3942 GCA_031400345.1 Planctomycetota bacterium
TGCGTCTCCGACGTACACGGGTCGGACCGAAACGTTCTATCGGGGCCCGTACCAGAACTCCCAATCACGTAACAACTACTACTCCAGAGAACGAAATTACGACAACGACTGGAATCAATATATTCCGCGTCGTGATAATCGTGGTCGATCGAATCGGTCTCGTTGGTAACAAAACGCAAAGTGGACTCAATCGATTCGACGACGATTGAAGGGTCACGGGCGTTCATTTCGCACAGTATGGCTCGGCCAGTTTTTGCCCTAAGCAAGGACTGGTCGGGCTTTTTTTTGGCGTTTCGATGTGGATTCTCCGCCTCGCATTCCTTTAAGGCGCAGTTTATTTAAGCTTGCAAAACGCGTGCGCTCGGCACAGCACTTGCATTCCGCAGTAATTCATGCTCACGAAAAAATTTGGAAAGGAAAACGACTATGAGAAGGTTGATTGAAAGCACGAAGCAGCGAGCAGGAAAAGTTCATTACATTCTGCTTTGGCTGCTCGGGGTGCCGATTCCAATTCTATTACTTATCATGTTGTTCCGCGGTTGCGGCAGTTAACTCTGAACGGAAGCAACCTACGCAAAAGTTTATTTGCGTAGTTCAGGCGGCGCGGGCGTAATGGTAAGGCAGGAGACTGCCTGCAGAGGACATAGCCGCCTCCTCTGATTACCAGCGCCTTATTTTTTTATAGATTGGCGTTAATTCGAGGCACAATCATGAAAGCGCTATGTTGGTGCGGCACAAATAACGTGCAAATTGAGACAGTACCTGATCCGAAGATCTTGAATCCGCGCGACGCCATTCTAAAAGTTACGTCGACGGCAATTTGCGGTTCAGATTTGCATTTGCTGAATGGGGTCATCCCCACCATGAAACCAGGCGACATCATGGGACACGAGTTCATGGGCGAGGTGGTCGAAGTGGGGAAGGCCAATACGTCACTTCAGGTTGGGGATCGGGTCGTCGTTCCTTTCACAATTGCCTGCGGTAACTGTTTTTTTTGCCAGCGCACACTTTGGTCACTTTGCGACAATTCAAATCCCAACGCTTGGCTGGCCGAAAAAGTAAATGGTTACTCGGGGTCAGGCCTGTTCGGCTTTTCGCATATTTATGGGGGTTACGCGGGCGGCCAAGCTGAATACGTTCGAGTTCCCTTTGCAGATGTAGGTCCCATAAAAATTCCTGCGGGGATAAGTGACGATAAGGTGTTGTTCCTATCGGACATTTTGCCGACGGCATATATGGCAGCTGAAAACTGCGCCATTCAACAGGGAGACACCGTCGCCATCTGGGGATGTGGGCCCGTCGGATTGTTGACCATCAAGTGCGCCTTTCTATTAGGTGCGGAGCGCGTCATCGCGATAGATGACTACACTGAACGACTCCGTATGGCGCGCGAGCATGGTAAGGCTGAGACGATTAACTTTGCCGAAACGGATGTACTGCAAGCACTGCATGAAATGACCGGTGGCCAAGGGCCTGATGCATGTATCGACGCTGTCGGGTTGGAAGCACATGGAAGCAGTGCGGGTGCCATTTATGATCGAATCAAAATGGCCTTATACATGGCTACGGATCGGCCCAACGTACTTCGCCAGGCATTGCTGGCTTGCCGCAAGGGTGGAACAGTTTCCATCCCTGGGGTCTATGGGGGCGTGCTCGACAAAATTCCTTTCGGTGCGGCGTTCGCCAAAGGTCTGACTCTCAAAATGGGTCAGACACATGTTCACAGATATCTGCGACTCCTATTGGATCACATTCAAAAAGGCGATCTTGATCCTTCCTTCATCATCTCTCATCGCTTGCCATTGTCGGAAGCTGCAAATGCGTACAAGCAATTCAACGAGAAGAAGGATGCTTGGATCAAGGTCGTTCTAAAAGTGGCGTGAGAGATCGACGTTTTTATAAAAACATGGTCGGGGATTCGCCATGAGACAAAGCCATAAGTTCATGCCTCCTTCGTTTCTAACGGCGTTAAGCGATCAGGCATCTCTGCGTAATAACGAAATGCCCTAGGGAGGAATAGAACATGAAGCGACTCGTGTTGGGAGCGGTTGCTGGGTGTATCGCAACGATACCGATGACATGGACAATGGAAAAACTCAATCGTCGATTACCTCGCAAAGAACGTATGAACTCGACGCCACGCGACACGCATCTTGTGCAGCACGAGCAAAGTCTCAGCCACGATCAGTTCATTGAAAAAGTTGGATCTAAGGAGAAACAATAATGTCTTCCGCTGGCATAAGATCATCCGCGTCAATGAAAGAAGCGTTGCAACACTCGCCGGCCCCAGCTCACACAAATGTGGGCGACATTGAGCGAATAGGGTCCGTCATAGGCGGTGCAGTGTTGACTGTTTTAGGATTATCTCGCCATAGCAACAAAGGTCTGTTGTTGGCATTATTGGGAGGCGGTTTCATATATCGCGGTCTGAGCGGCCATTGTTACACCTACCAAGCGCTCGGAATGAACACGGCCGATCCATCGGGTCCGCAGGCGAGTATCGCAGCGGGCCAAGGTGTGAAAATTGAAGCGACATTTACCATCAATCGCCCCGCGCAAGAACTGTTCAGCTTTTGGAGAAACTTCGAAAATTTACCACGCTTTATGCGACACCTCGAATCCATAACGGTGACGGACCAAATGCGGTCGCATTGGGTGGCGCGTGGTCCTTTGGGTATTCGCGTCGCGTGGGATGCAGAGCTAATCAATGAGAAGCCGAACGAGATGATTGCCTGGCGTTCGCTGGAAAATTCTCAAGTCAATTCCGCTGGTTCGGTGCACTTTCGAACCGCGCCAGGCCAGCGCGGTACGCAAGTTATCGTACTGATGCGCTACGATGCGCCAGGAGGTGCAGCAGCCAGTACAATCGCATCACTTTTCGGTCAATCTCCCGATCAGTTAATTCAGGGCGACCTACGGCGGTTCAAACAGTTAATGGAAACTGGAGAAATCCCAACGACCGCAGGTCAACCCATGGGCCATTGCTGTTAACCCATGTAGTAGAATGGCACTGCCCAGGCCAATGTGAAACGCGGGCGGCATACGGAGAACAGCGAGCATGAAAACGGTGGAACATTTGCTGGATGAGAAGGGGGTCCAGCTGGACGAATTGGCGGAGCGGGCGGGGCTGCATGTGGAGCGGGCGGCCGCGATTGCGGACGGACGCTGGACCCCGAGCCCGGCCGAGCGCGAGAAGATTGCCGCGGCGCTGGAGACGAGCGTCAGCGAGATTAGCTGGGGACACACGATGAACCCCCGCAACGTGCGCTACCGCCGATTTGGGCTGAAAGAGGACTTTCAATAAGAATAGCAGTCGCCCGCGCGCTGCGTGTGCGGGAATGAAGAGAGCGTCATGAGGACCGCATTAGAGCTTTGCGAGCAGCAGAAAATCGAGCTTTCGCTGCTTGCCCTGAAGACCGGGCTGGAGGAAAGCCGCGTCCAGGCAATCCTACTCCGCCGCTGGACCCCCAGCCCGGCAGAGCGGCAGAAGATCGCGGGCGTGCTCGGCACGTCTCCCGAGGAAATCGTGTGGGGACATGCGACACCGATCCAGCATCTCTATGGGAGCGGACCAGGTTGAGGAGCATTTCCGCTTACAGGTGCGGCCGGAACACGGCGAGGTGCGTTCCGTTTTTTGCCTCCATTTTGATTACCACAATCGGTCCCGCGCGACCGTCCTCAAGCTGCAGCAAGTAATGCCGCTCGAGGTCCAGCTCTTCCGCTTCCTCGGGAGTTACGTGGATCCTGCCAGAAAGGATCCAATCGTCGTGACCGGGTTGAGGCTCTTCCTGCTCAAGCTCCACATGTACGTTTTGAAGCCGGAGCCCGCCAATCAAAAGTTCGCCTTGAGAATCATGCATGGCATTTGTCCTGAAATGAAAGTTTCAACGCCTTGCCTTGCTAAAACACCTCGCAACTACGTGGTTACAATTCCTTCCGCGA
>JANNPR010000274.1:0-1438 GCA_031400345.1 Planctomycetota bacterium
ATCCAGCGCTGATTCCGTGTGCCTTCGTCGAGTGCCTTCATCGTCCAGGCGGGATAGCACCGAGAATAAATCAAACCAGGGCAACGAAGCACCGCGACGTGAGTCAAGGACTCGACGGGTTAACAAAGCTTTCCAGCACTCTTGAAGCCAACGAAGGTGAGGCCGGTCCGCGTGCTGCCGCGCGGCCTGTCCGCCTGCAGCAAACGTCTCTCTCAGCCAGGAGTCATCGGCCAGGCCAAGTTGGCACATCAGTCGCAAAGCCGCGACTGAAGCATCAGTTTTCTCTGGTGGAATACAGGGCTTAATCAACCATTGCTTGAACAGCCAGCTCGCGCTTCCTGTTGGTTGCCACGATACGGGTAAGCTGACCAAGGCCGAAATGAATTCGCACGAATCGCGGGCAAGCAACCATTGACCCGACTCGAACGCCTCAGGAACCAATTCATTTAGCACCCCATCCACAGTCGCCAGTTTCTCGCCGTCCGAGCGCCACTGATGGAATGCAGTTACTAGCAGTCCCCAGACTGGTTCGCCTTGCGGCTCGTTCCAGGGCTCGCCGGCGCCGTTATGCAGACGGCCCCGTAGCGCCACACGAACCTCGTCAACAGTCATCGCATGCATGTCGTCGAGAAAAGTCATGTTACGGAACTCGCATCGCGCTTAATCTCGTCTGCTAACGTCTGCCAATACAGGTCGGGCAGGTCATAGTGGCAGTGGCGGGTGATGGGCTTGATGCACTGCGCGGCAAGCAAATGTCGTTTCGGTTAAATTTCGGAGATCTTTGCAATCCATTCCTTACGTTGCAGGTTGCCGGTGCTTAACTCTCGGGTGAACCCGTGATCGATCACAGCCGGTACGGTGGCAAAGTAGAAGTACGGATATCCATGTCGCCAGTCGGGTTTGTATAGCTGTACGTCGTCCTCAAGGCGATAAGTTAGGCGTAGTACCACACTACTGTCGTCCGCGTTCAATTCGCCAAAATGCCACAGTCCGAGTTCCGCCACGATTGCATGAAGGCTGTTAGCGTCAAACGAGCGAGCTGCATCCACTTCGGCGCGTTCGCCTAGCCAAAGAGTCCCATTGGGGTAAGTGTCACGCAGATCTTTGTGCCATTCGATCGCAGCGCGTCGCAATCCCTCCGAGTCACCCATGCTCCCAAGAATTCGCGCCCGCAATGCGGGATCGTTGAGATATTGCACTCGTTTATGGGTGACAAACTCCACGTTCTGAGGTCCGATAACCGCTCGTATCCCGTCCCAGCACTCCGTCCTGCATTCGCGCTGCGCGTCTCGATGCACTTGCTGGGTCCAGGTTTGCACCGTCGTATCCGATCGCCGCCAGTTGTGATGGCGTGCTGCCCGGTGCACAAAGGCAGCATCTACGAGACCAGAGCAAACTTGCATATGTGCCGCCTTGTCCTTCGCAAATTCAGGCTCTT
>JANNPR010000705.1:0-6943 GCA_031400345.1 Planctomycetota bacterium
CAGTCGACTTATCGCGGTCCGACAGTTCCCAGCACTGGCTTGCCGCCGAAAGATCGTTTGCGCTGAATCCACGCCAACTCCGGCGGCTGCCAGTGGCACACCCGTTGGTCGCACACCCGTTGCTGTCACTCCCGTTGCTGACACACCGGCCGGGAGATGTACAACGCTACATAGTTCTAGTCGACCAATTTGACTGGGCGACTGGCAGCCACGGTACGGAACACTTTCGTTAATTCATCCTCGAGAGATGAATTCCATCCTGAGACATGAAAATGAGTGCTACCGGTGATGTCAGCTACCTGTTGCATTAGCCTTTCATCGGCGAGGCTCCCGAAGCTGATGGCGACGATCGGGATTTTCTGAGTAAGTGCCGCGTTCGCTTCGGAAATGACGTATTCAAACGGGTCGCGACCCTCGGGCCGGTTGGCTATTCCGTCCGTCATTAGCACCATCAGTTTCTTTACACCTCTGCGCCCATTGTTTTGCAACTCTCGACGGCCCAGTTGCATTCCCTCGCCGATGTTCGTCCAGCCCTCCGCCGTTTCAGACAGCACTTCTTTCCTGATTTTGGATAGGTTGCCCGTGAGAGATCTTTTTAAATCGCCGTTATCGGAATATCGGACGTATCCAACTTTGTCCTCATTCGTTGTGTTTTCAAGGAACTCCGTGAAGACTCGAACGGCTTCTTTCAAGGCACCAACCTTGTCCTCATCGTTCATCGAGCCAGAGAGGTCGAGCACCAACATGATGTCGCGTGGTTCAAATGTGGCAATGGCGGACGCTTGGATCTGGAACTCGTTGTATCCGCAGATCCCGGCGAAGAATGAGGGCACATCGCCGCGGGAAGCGGTCACTCGAACCGCGTCAAAAGGGTTACTTCCCGGGCTGAACGATCGTGAGTCGTCGTCCCAGCGACCCATTTCGACATTGATTTCGGAATCTATCAACGTCCGGCCGCCACAGTTATCGTTTTTGCAATACGTTCGAGCTTCCGTGCCGACGTCGTCGGGACGCCCAATGATCAAGGACACGCCGGCGAGTGCTCCAGCATCGGCGGATCGCTGCATCTCAGTGCGAACGGTACTGATAAAGCCAACGTCGATCGAAAATGCTGCGAAACACAACACCACAACCAATAGCAGTGCAGCCTGGAGGATAATGGCCCCGCGCCGGCGCCGAATTCGTTTGGAAATTTGCTCGAGCATGCGTAGCGTCTCCTGCGAGGTGGCTTGAATTCCATCCATAGTACAAGCCTACTATTCAAATCGTCCGCAGGTCGCCTAAACGGCGTGTGAACAAGTACGATGCTAATTGGCAACCCATTGCTTCGTTTGGTGTCGCCGAAATACCTCAACGCTGATTTCTTTGCTTCCAGTTACTTGGCATCGTGGCGAGGTGCCATCGATTTAATGTAGTTGTCTGTTTGATCCTGGATCTCTTGATCGCCCGGATGGAATACGAATTGCCGAACATCTAAGTCAGGGCGGCGCCGGACCTCGTAGAAATCCAGCGTCATGATCGTACTGACCCCCCTGCCCTGCCCTGACTTTAAATTTGTTTTGGGGCTAGTACGCTGAAACTCGACGCGATACGGGAACAGCACAATATGGTGATCGCGACCGAGAAACAGCTTAATCCGGTCAGGTACGTGCGGCGCCAACTGTGAGGTTTCAAGCCGGGGAGGTATGGCAGCTCGTTCCGGATGTTCCGGAGGCATCGGCGAAGGTTTCTGGCTTCGTTTCCCGACGACTTCCCAAACGTCAACTTTGCTAAGCATCGATTCCGTTAAGGAATGGAATTGATAGCTCGTGGACAAACTTTCCATTAGCTTGGGGATTCCGCCGGCGGCTAACCATTCATTCGGCGACGTCAACGTGGTCTCGGAACCACTAGCATGAGCCTCGCGAATACGGCGTAGGTCTACTCGATGCAAAATTTTCCCTCCCGGCAGGTCTCGATGCAGCCAAAGATAACGTCCGTCACAGACCTGGACGATCGAGTGCGTTTGGTCGCCAATTTCGAACTTAACATCCAATCGGAAGTAGGTTTCAGGCCGACCCCGTAGCTGCACATACCCGCCAACGCCGTTTAGGTTCTGCCCTAAGATTTGAGAACGGAAGCGGAGTCGAGCCTCAAAGGAAGAATCTCTAAGTTCTTTAGCTGCGGCCGAGACCACTTTTTGCGGATCGGTTTGAGAATCGACTTGTGCCGTACCGACGGCGGGAAATACGGCGAGAGCTAGCATCGTTACGACTTCGAAGCGGCGGACACCAGAGTCTCGGCGGGCCACCAGGGAGTGGTCGCGAAAGGGATCAATTTGCAGTGAACGTTCCATTCAGCCATTTTTCGATAAGTTAGGCAAACTGTGACCGATGTTGCAGTTGTATGGGTTTTGCCAAAGATTCGCATTGTAGGACGCCGAACATATCTCGACAGAGAGCCACTTCTAGCGCGGGGTCGCGTAGGAAGCATGACTCTGGTTCACTTGGCGCTCACCGGATGCTCCCGAGCCGAATTGTTAGCGGACCGCGGCGCATTCTAGGTGGGGAGAATCGGTCGGTCCATGTCAACCGACGTACAGACCAATCGGCTGGTACAGTGCGAGTGGCGGCAGTCTGACCCATCATCAAATCTCAAATCGCGGAACCGAATTCGCCGAAAACGTCACACGGAGGGGGAATCCATGAAACTGCGTTTTTCGTTGTGGTCAACGTTTTTGGGTTTGGCGGTTTCCGTCGCCTCAGCAGGTGAACGGGCCTACAACCTGCCACCTGCGCAAATGCTAATGGAACCAGGCCCTGGCGTCGGCGGACCTGGTCCCGGAGTGTTAGCTCCGTTTGGACCCGCGCCCGCCATGGGATGCCAGGTTAATGAAGAGACAGTGCAAATACTTTTCAACAAGCCTGACGGGATGCAGGCCCGCTGGGATGTCGGTGCCGTGGGACACTTTGATTCCTAACCACTAATCGTGCCCGGTCGCCAAAACTTTCCTCAGGGCGGAATCTACCGGTTGAAGTTGACGAACATCGCGGCACGCGAAGGGGTCGAATTGTACCCCACGTTGGAAATTGGTCCGACCACACCCCGCACGGAAGCATTCTTAGCCCATAATGCGATCCCTGTTCAGTTCACCGATGAGGACTTTGATCAGGTCATGACCGGGAATTTTGTGACCAAGGTTATCTACCTACCTGATCCCGAATTTCAGGAGCTGGCTTTGGCGGGTGTCGAAACCCTGGTCAGCACGCGGCTTGACCCAGGAGTTGACCCGGTAGTTGAAGCAGATCGTCGTGGTGCCATTATGGCGGTCATCCGCTTAGGGAACAAAGACTTAGAATCAACGGGTGGTGGAATGCCGGGCGGTATCGCCTCCGCAGCGTTTTATCAGGGTATGATGCCGGGCGGTGCGTGCCCACCGCAGTTTGGTGGTCAGTTTGGTGGTCAGTTCGGCCCTCAGGGCGTTCCCCCCAGCTACGTTTCGGGAGTTACGGGACCTCCCTATGGAATGCCGATGACTGGCACGCCAATCGGTCTGCCTGGTCCACCTCACATTCCACTCGGAGTTCCAGCAGGGCTTCAGAAATACGTCATCCGCGACAACACGCACCATCATCTTCCGGGTCCCACCGAGAAGTTTAAGGTGAACGTTCGCCAAAAACCTGGCTACAGCTACCCGAAACCACCCAGCCACGTGCGGATTCGCGAACAAAACATCTACCCCACAACGCTCCATCACCAACCATTGCGAAATATGACGCAGGTCATTCCGCAGAATGGTCATTGATACGGCAACGGAAATATTGCCCTTAGCCCTGCCGTCGGGTGGGTCTCGCAAGTAAACAAAGAACCCCGGTTTCACTCGAAACCGGGGTTCTGTTTCCAGACCGAGGCGAACGTGAAACAGAAGCTGATTATTTATGGAATGATATTCATCGTTTCGATGTCATGGGGTGCATCCATGGCATCCGCTCAGCGTCGGACGTTCCATTATTTCCAGTCTGGCGACATGCCGCCGGGGTCGATTGGCCGGGGACAGATGACTCGCGACCCCCGGCTAGTCGGACACTTCCAGACCGTCGAGGTCTCCGTTCCTGAGGGTGCACGCTTGTCGTTGGCGGCTGAAGGAACTTTTACTTCACCCGAGCCTGGTCCGATCTTGGCCGGAATGCTGGTTGGGCAAGTGTATCAACTTAAGGTTACCGGAATTCCATTCAATGATGGAGTAGAAGTATTCCCAACGATTGAGGTAGTTAATCGGCTTTATGCACCGGCTGGTAAGGAAACCCGATTTCCCGTCCCGGTCGAGTTAACTATCGAAGAACTTGAAATGGCCGTTCGGGGACTTTATGTCACTAGGGTTATCTACCTAGAGGATTCGGCATCGCCGGTGCCCAGTCGCCAAAACCGTCAGCACCAGGTTTACTTCGAGGTGCCCGCCGGAGACGACCCATTACTTGTGGCGGATCAACTTGGCAAGCCAATGGCAATTCTCCGCATGGGTTCGCGCATACCGGACAGCAACCCTAAGTACGGTTACCCTCCATTAATTAAATATCCCCGACCGGAACCTGTGGTCAACCCTGCCCCATCGAATCCGGATGGCGCCGTAGTTCGTGAGACAAAGACGTTTCCGCGTTTACCGTTGCCCGGCGAGGCACCGCGAACCATTACGATTCCACCTGTTATCAAAACACAGTGAGCTATGTCGCGAACAACCAACCGTTTGATCGCAGTGGTGATGGCGTCCAGCGTGCTGGCAACGTGTTGTTCGTGTCAGAGTCTTTCCAGGTCAAACTCGCCGCCACTAGCTGTCCATAATCGGATTATTCAACAACAGGCGCCGGCACACCATGTGGCGTATGGCGCCGCGTCGCCCCCGCTGACACAATCGAGTCACGCAACGATAACAGACCAAAACGTGGTCCAAGTTGCACATGTTTCAGCGGCTGCGGGAACGGTGCCCGTGGGGTACCATCAGCCAATCGCCAACGGTGGGTTTCCCGCAACGGGTCCCCTGCCCTGCCCTCATTGCACTCCCCGACCGCCAATGGTCGTCGATCCGTGCCAAGACGACGACTCATTTCCCTATCCGGCAGATGAAGGATTTTTGTGCGACGGTGGGGACGCCGAACCCAGTGTCCTGGTAAGTCAAGATTGGACGGTTCGGGGGCTGAACTCTGAAGATACCGTCCTACATTTCGATACCGTTGACGGCGAACGCCTCGTCGCTGCCAGCAACCGCGTCTGCCTGTATGCTCCCCGTTTTGCGTCGGTTCGGAAGGTCACTGGGGTCGGATTACACGAGCAAGCGGACCGAGCAGTCGGGCTCGACGTGCCAGTTCGCGCCCTCAATCAGGAAGAGCGATTATTTGCCACCACGGTGGTACAGCCTCTACAGCCAGGTCGCAACCTCGCTTTGAAATCGGCGAATGCTTTCCGTGAACGTATAACGGGTGTGGGCGTTGACCAGCATCAAGCGGCAGCTCGAGTCGAAAACGAACTTCAGCCATTCGAGAATTTCAAAATCATTCGTCGAGGCGAATACGATGCCAATGAAAAGCTTCGCTTAGCGACTCGGTTACAGGCGGCGATTACTTGGAGCCACAACTTGGGCGTTCAAGTCGTGATCGACAACGAGGCCGCTGTTCAAGTTGAAGGCGACAAACATCTACAAGATGTTCACACGTACGAAATGCCACCGGGCAAGCCCCGCGTGCGGATCGTCAAGGTCGCTTCACGAGATGACGCTAAACCCGGAGACATCGTGGAATTCACCCTCAGATTTGACAATGTGGGAGATCAAGTCGTGGGCAACGTCACCATTATCGATAACCTGACGACTCGGCTAGAGTACGTACCAGAAAGTGCCAACTGCACCTTGAAAAGTGAATTCCTGACTCAACTCAACGACGGCGAATCGTTAATTCTCCGCTGGGAGGTCAAGGACCCGATTTCTGTCGGCGAAGGTGGCCTTATCCGCTTTAAATGTCGCGTGCGGTAATTCCGGGCTAAGTCGGAAGTCGGAAGTCGGCAGTCGGAAGTCGGAAGTCGGCAGTCGGCAGTCGGCAGTCGGTAGTAAAGATTCAAATCCACCGCTCCTTGCTCTACCGCTTATTGCTTGTGGCTTATAGCTGCCAAAACTTATCTCCTTTCCACTGCCACGCCCTTTCGAGCGCTGGTTCCTCGCGTCTCAGGGACGTGCCACCCAGGTCAAGGGCGTGCAAACCATGCAGACCTTGCCCGCTTAATGCCATAGTTCGTCTGCTCCGATCCCGACAGCCTAATTAAGAGACATTTTGACTTGCTATTTTAACTATTTTTGCAGCATCTTATGCTAGCGTGATCCAAGAGATCTCGACATCAACAATTCCCACGGAGAGGATGCTCATGCATGTTCGAGCAGTTGTGACGATGTTTTTCGTCATCGTCGCTTCAATGGATGCGATTGGGCAGAACGTCATCAACGCTGCTAATGTGGGTGACGCAATAATCATTCGAATGACTGGTGCGCTTGCAAAAGAGTACGCTAAGCGACATGGCCACCCCGCTCCAAATGATCGACAACAATTTTCAATTGAAGTCCCCGCAAGAATTTCGCAATCGTTCGATGGACAATACTTGGTCGACCATTCGTCCCCGGTCAATTCCAGCAATAGGCGCCGACGCATGATTACGCTTTCTGCAATCATCGATTTGAACCGGGTTGACGGCAAATCTCCTCCTCGTGGATTGATCGATCGTTCTCCGGACGACCGGAAGAATGTTGTCGTTCCGACTATTGGTCACAAGGGTCAGACGACGAAGGTCGTCGAATTATCTGTCTTGAAGGGCATTAAGTTGCAGACATGGGAACTGACTGAAGAAATTGGCAATTGAGCCGGTCGGACACGATGCCGACAAACAAGCCGATGCATGGGAGCGGCAACTTCGGGCATTCCAAGAA
>JANNPR010000336.1:0-2194 GCA_031400345.1 Planctomycetota bacterium
TTTCTCCTGGGCCGAAACGACGAACTGGCGGAAATCGAGCGAAGAAGACTGGTTTAGCAATTGCAGGCGATCCGCGGCACCGGGAAGGTCAATCTTATTCGGCAGCAAGAAAGTTTGGGTGAACGATAAGCCGACATCATCCTGATCCAAATAGGATGCGGCTGATAGCCGCGTCTTGGTTTGATTCAAGCGATTTAATAGTTCTTGAAGTCCGTCGATTCCCCACTCGCTGCCCAAATCTACCGCCAGCAAAACCAAATCGGCTCCACGAATCAGTCCTTGCGTATTCCGGTCCAGCAAATCGGTCGAAATAGGTGGGGTGTCGATCAGTTGTACCATCACGTCCTCCCAGGGCATCATCCCCGGGGTTGGCTCCTGGGTGGTAAATGGATACGGAGCCACATCTGGAGTCGCTCGCGTAAGACTGCGGAGGAGTTGGCTTTTTCCCGCGTTGGGCCCTCCAATAATAATTCCGCGTCCGGCGCCTTGTCGCGGGATGCGTACGCCGGGGCCTTTTTTTGCACCGGCTTTTTTGTCCTGCTCGATCTCCTTTTTGACTTTGCTAATTCTTTGCTTCAGGTCCGCATGTAACTTGTCGGTCCCTTTGTGTTTGGGGAGTTCCTGCAACATGACCTGCAGGCATCGTAACTCCTCGTCAAGTGTGGCGGCCCGGCGGTAGGCTTCTTCCGCCTTCTTATACTGCGCCGTCAAGTTGGCAGGCATAATCGTGTTCACACGCTTTGGTCAACAATCAGGCAACACGATTACTATACCCTTAGCGTCGCGCCTCACGAACCAGGTGTGATAACTCTGGGAGAATGACTTTTTCCATTGCCAGTTGGACAGCAGCTCGCGATCCCGGCATGGTGAGCAAAACCGTCTTTCCCATAAGTCCACCAGTAGCTCGGCTGAGCATGGCAGCGGCCCCAATATCTTGAAAGCTCAGCATGCGAAACAACTCGCCATATCCGGGCAGCGGTTTTGTCAGCAATGCGGAGACCGTTTCGTAGGTCGTGTCACGGCTGGTGATACCCGTCCCCCCAGTCAATAGAATCGCATCGACATCGTCTCGCTTACGAATTTGCTCGACCAACAAACGAATTCGATCCGACTCATCCGGGACAATTTCCCGCACAAGCACGGAATGACCTGCGGCCTGTAAATGGTCCACGACGGTCTGCCCGCCCGTGTCCGTTTCCATCGTCCGTGTGTCGCTAACGGTAATCACACAACAGCGAACCGATGACGGGGCGCTGGCCTTATGTACTTCCGGCGTTGTGCTCACTTTGGATTCGCTCCAAACTGCGTAAGGTAGTCATGGGTAGGTATTTTGCTTCGCCAATGAACGAAATCGTAAACGGCATCGTTGGCCGGTGAAAGAAGTCATGCCGCCACGCTCTGGGATTAAGCAAGATCCTAGATCTCGGTTGCTAGTTTGCCAGCGGGGTTCGATTGAACCTATATTGGGTAATGCGATCTCGCTATCGCACGACGAAATCGTCCACTCAGGATCCGCAGCCGTGATTTTCGATAGGTTTCAACCAAGTCATTCGCACAGCCATCGCACGCACAGGATTTGGCGACGGGGTACGCGCTTTTTCACATCTGGTTTTTTGATCCTCTTCCTCAGCAATCAACTGGGTGCGGACGAGCTTGTTTTGAAAAGCGGCGGAAGATTACGCGGTAAGTTGATCTCGAAGCCTAGCAAATCCGGCAAAGCTTATACATTTCAGTTGGACCTGGGCGGCCAGGTTACTCTGGATGCATCGCAGGTGGCAGAAGTTGTTCTTCGCAAAGATGCGGAAGACGAATACGAATCACTGCAACCGCAATTTGCCAACACAATTGAGGGTCAAACCGCGGCGGCCGAGTGGTGTCGTGGACGAGACCTCCGGACGCAGGCAGCGGCACATTATCGTCGAATTATCGAGATGGATCCACAGCAAGCGGCCGCTTGGAAGGCGCGTGGGTATTCGTTCATCCGTGGGCAATGGGTGCTCCGGCGCGATTTTCTAGAAGCCCGTGGATACGTGTTCCATCAAGGCCGCTGGCGATTGACCCAGGAAATTGAATTGCTTGAGTCTAAACAGCGTGCTGAGGTTGCTCAGCGAGACTGGTTATCACGTCTCAAACGTTGGCAAGGTGATCTCCATACCGAACGCCGGCAGGTCGCGGTCCAAAACATTCTCAGCAT
>JANNPR010000707.1:0-5281 GCA_031400345.1 Planctomycetota bacterium
CGAATTCATTGGGGAGTGGCTGGGGCGCGAACCATGTGTCCCCGCGCCACTAGTCGAAATCGAAGTCGATACGTTAGCGCAACTCGAACAAGTGCTTACAGCAAAACCCGACATTGTGCTGCTCGATAATATGACAATCGATGAGCTATCGGCGGCAGTCGCAATGCGCAATACCACGAATTCAACAGCTCAACTGGAAGCTTCCGGCGGTATCACGCTGGAGAGTATCCGTCGCGTCGCAGAGACTGGAGTCGAGCGCATCAGCGTTGGCGCGTTAACGCATTCCGCCGTCAATATGGATGTGGCGCTGGACTGGGAGTAGAAGTTACAAGATTCGCCACGCCCTTCGAGCGCTCGTTCCTCGCGTCTCAGGGCCGTGCCACCCAAATCAGAACCCTACGTTTGAACCCTTCTTTCAACAAATGCGCGAAGTTCGGCCAGCTCACGTTCGTAACCGCCGGACAGGATTGGAAACCGGCACCATGTTTTCGGATCGAGATTCTCGTCATCTAAGTGAAAGGACGGCGCGTATCGTTCACGCTTCCACTGATTGCGGCACCAGAGTTTAAAGAAACGCTGAATCCATTCGGACAGTTGTCGGTCGGAATACTGTGGAAAAGCGTTTTCCAGCCGCTGAAAGACTTCGACCGGTATCAGCTTGTCACGAATGGCCGCTCGTTCGATGGCGTCGAGCAGATCATACGGCATCAGGTCCGCTTCGTCGGTCTGACCGCGTTCCAGCGGACGCAATTCGGCGGTCGGTTCTTGATCGTTGACGGCGCGTAAGGCGGGGATGGGCCCGATGCCCGCCGGTCCAATAGTCTCCATCCACCGCAGCCAACGACGCAGAAATGCCTTATCGATCCCGGCAATCGGCGACAATCCGCCGCAGGTGTCGCCATCCATCGTGGCGTAACCGACCGCGGCCTCGCTGCGGTTGCTGGTGGCCAGCAGCAAAGCGCTGCGCAGGTTGGCGAGCAACCACACGCCGGGTGCTCGAACTCGTGCCTGTATGTTCTGTAACGCCAAATCGTCGCGCTCCCAGGAAAGCTCGCAACCAATCGCTTGGGAAACCATGCTAATGTATTGGTGCACCAACTGTTTTACGTCGAACTCGAGAAACTCCGCCCCCAGCCCTTCCGAGACAGCGAATGCGGCATCGCGAGTGGTTTTCGAACTGTTGCTTGTTGATTGGTAAACGCAGGCGAGCAAGCGGCGAACCATTTCTGGGATCGAGTTGGCACTACCAAGTTCGGTCCAATAGGCCAGCTTTTCCGCAAACGCTTTCAGCCCCAGTTCGTTGACTCCGAACTTCACGAGCAGTGCGCAGACGACGGCAACGGTAGCAGAGTCCGCCCCCCCGCTTAGCGAAACCACAAATCCTCGGGATTGGCTCTTGCGCAGGTAGTCAAACAACGCTAACGTTTCCGCCCGCACAAATTCTTCTTCCTTGAGAAACGGGCCCGTTTCCCACTCAGACATGGTTGCATTCGGCGGTGAACTCTCGACGGCCGGAAAGATGAATGGCACCCGTATGCAATCCGCCTGCTGATTTTCGATGTGAGGTCCAAAACTGCCCGTCCGAGCGCGACTCATCCGAGTGGCATCAATGTCAATCACAGCGGTTGTTATCTGATAGTTCAGAAATGAGAACCGTGCACCAACGGCGTGCATCTGACCACAGCTGGCAATCATCGCTCCGCCATCGTAGATCGCGCGTCCAGATTCGTTGCCGAGCAGATTGGCGTAAATGTAGCTGACATTAAACGCCCGAGATCCCTCCAACACAAATCGTTGACGAACAGCGTGTTTTCCGAAGGCGAAGTGGCTGGCACTGGGGTTCAGGATCAGATCCGCCCCCCGTTCTGCCAAAACCCCACCCGGTCGATTCGCGACCCAAGCATCCTCGCAGATTTCAAACCCCATCAGAATTCCGCCACAGTCGAACAACAAATCCCCAAGCGGGTACACGTTACCCGCGACCTCCGTTTCTGCATGAACGTCTTTCGGCCAACGCTTGAACCACCGAGGCTCGTAGTGAATACCTTCTCCTGCGAGGTGCTGCTTGGCTGCGAATCCAACAATCTGACCATCTACCATCAGGCAAGCGGCGTTGAATAACCCGCCCCGGTGCAATACGGGCAGACCAACGGAAACGATCAGGCCTTGCGTTTCCGGCAATATTTCCAACAGCACTTGTTCCGCTGTGTGGTGTAAGCCGGGCGAGTGGAAGGCGTCTTCACAGCCATAGCCTGTGATGCACAATTCGGGCAAGCAAAGTATGCTTGCCTCTTGTTTACGAGCATCGCGAATCGCACTCACGATGTTCTTTCGATTCTCATCCCAGGCAAGCGGCGTTTGATTTAATACCGCTGCCGCAACTCGGATTAGCTTCACGGCCTTCTCCCAGTTTGTAGTAGGCGCACTCCGTGTGCCGTAGGTGAACGGCACACAGAGTGTGCCTACTACAACAGTCTCAGGGACGTGCCACCCAGTTCATCCTACCGGAATTTATTTAGGAGTTGCCACCGGGGCAGTCACCGTCTGATGATCCAGGGCGGACTGCAGCTGTTCTTCCGGGAACTTCGCGTAGGGCAAACTGCGGAACCAAATCAACAATGTGCCGCTCAAAATGGCACTGATAATCACCACCGGCAACCGATACTCGATGCCCTCGTCGCTGACCTGAAAGAGCCAACTCCACATGGAGGAGGGCTCACCCAGTGTCTCGGCGCTCAACGACATCAACACGCCCAGTGCGTTATAGAAAAAGTGAAACAGGATGCACGGCAGCAGGCTACCCGTTTGCACAGCTAAGTATCCGATGACCATTCCCAATGCCGTGGCAGACAGCGATTGCTGCAACAATCCGTGCGCCGCTCCGAAAAACAGACTACTGACGACGATTGCCAGCCACTTGTGACCGGTATGGCGCAATCCCGACAGGACGAAACCGCGGAACGCCAATTCTTCACAAATTGCCGGCGTCAAAGCCAGCAGCCCAACCACGCTCAACCAATTGGGTGCTCGTGATATGAGCGTACTGACCGAACGAAGTTGCAGTTCGAGATCCTGCCCGATGGGATACAGCCATTGCACTCCCTGAGCAAAAGCCATTCCCAAAGGGTGAATACATAATGCCAACAGAATCGACGCCACAATCACCAACGGCTGCGGCAGATTTAATAGCAGGGTGGCTCGGGGACTACGAGTCAGCATGATCGCCATTAGCACCACTGGCGTGGCGATCAACGCCGCTTGCCTCACAAACGTCATCTGGGCAAACTGCCACCAGGAAGCTGGGTACACCGCTAAAAGGCTGGCAACGAAGTTGATCAGTAGCAATAACACGCCGCAAAGAATTGCCTCGCTTGCGGATGGAGTATTTTGTCGGTCGCGGACTAAATGGCGTAACCAAATACCAAGGCCCCAGCGTTCGCTTTCGCGAAACAGTACGGACTCGTTGTTGAATTGGTCGATTGCCCAGCGGATTGCTAGGAGGCAGCAGACGGACGTGACACCAATCACCGGAATGGAATAACGAAATGCGTCCCAGTATTGACCTTCGATCAGCGACCGCAGCAGCAGCATGACGCCGGTGACAGGAATTAAACTTGTTCCCAAATCCAACTCGGTCGTCGGTAGCATCGGCAGCAACATCAAGGGCAATGAAATCAATAGCAGGGGCATCAAATAGTATTGGCCTTCTTTGGAGCTGCGCGCGAACGCGGAGACGGCCAATGACAGCGCGCTGAATAGTCCCGAAATCGGCACAATTGCCACGGTTAACCAAGCTAATGCGAACAGCGGTGGTTGGCCTAAGTCCAGGGCGGATGAGGAAACACCCATGCGTTGCATTTGGCTCATGATGAACGTGCCGGTGAATCCCATGCTCAATAAGTTGAGCACCGACGTACCGATACTAAAGCTCATAATCGTTAGCAACTTACCCCACACGATTTCGCTGCGTTCGGCGGGGCTGCTTAACAAGGTTTCCAGAGTTCCCCGTTCCTTTTCTCCGGCACACAAGTCGATGGCTGGATAAAACGCACCTGTCAGAGCCCAAATGAGTACCACAAACGGCAAGATCTTGGACCACACGGCCGCACGCCGATTAACTTCTTTAGCGACATCACGTTCCGCCAGCTGAAATGGTATCGTGGCTGCAATCGGAATATGACGCTGTTTCAGATTGTCTGCGACAACCATATCCCGCCAGCGGCGCAGAATCTGATTGACTCGTCCCGCAGCAATCCGTGATTTATCGCTCGCCGTATCGACGAAAACTGCTGGTTCCGGAACCTTAAACTCTGGGCGGTCAATATCTTGAATTGATTCCTGTCGTGGATTCAATAAGTCCGCTCGGAAGCGAGCAAGCTGTTCGCCGAAATGAGGTGGAAAATAGATAATGGCGTCGTATTTTCCAGAGTGAATGTGGGACTCCGCGATCTTCGATATAGCCGTATCCGACTGGAGTTCCGGCACGTCATCGTCAACGGTCAATTTCAGCAAGTTCGCCTCTGGCAGCAAACCAGCCGCAAAGCTTTTGCCCGACTCGTCCAACAACCGCGGTGACTCCGGAAGTCCCCGTGCGCCGACGATCCAAACGGATGTGGGATGTTCCTGGGTGAATTGGGCAATTTGCAAAAAACTCATGCCCAACAGGGGATACAGCAGAAGCGGCAAGACGGCGATGGTGAACAGCGTTCGCCGATCCCGCAGTTGATCGCGCAGCTCGCGATGGAATATCAGCTTGACGTTGGACCACTTCATGGGCGTCTAACCGTAAATCAATGTTCGAAAGTCCCGAGAGCGAGGAAGAAGAAGTCGGAACATGAATTCATTCTGCGACAATCATCGATGGGTGTGGCTAGGTTCGGACTTCTACCATGGACTGTTCGTCGTGTTGTGATACCAGTTGAAAAAACAATTCTTCCAGGTCGGGCTGATGGTAACGATCACGTAGCTCGGGAAGCGTTCCGTGAGCGAGTATGGAACCGCGATGCAGAATTGCCACCCGGTCGCAGAGTCGCTCGACTTCTCGCATGATGTGCGTAGAAAACACGATACACTTGCCCTGTTCGCGGAGTTCGATCACCGCCTTCAACAAGGCGCGAGCGACCAGCACATCCAGTCCACCGGTGGCTTCATCGAAAATCAACCGACGACGATCTGATCACGATCGCGGGGAAGCGAGATCAACTCGCGGGCCTCATTCAGGAACGGTACGGCTATGCCAAGGAGCAGGCGGAGAAGGAACTCGACGAGTTCACGCGGGAAT
>JANNPR010000355.1:0-3718 GCA_031400345.1 Planctomycetota bacterium
AAAGGCGATCCGAAGCCGGCACGCACCAAAAAACTGACAATGACGCGAGAGGAGGTCAGACGACAAACGACGCATCGTCGCGGTGAACGCAAGTAATCCTCAGAGAGTGAAGCGTTTTTTTGTTTTAAGGTGTAGGACTAACAGAACGTAGCAGTCAATCAACTATTGTTTTAGAGCGGACGGCTTGCTACGATTGCGACGAACGCACAAAGCGGCAGTTCCTCTGCTGTGCTCGTGTTGTCGATGACTATTTCTTCGGGAGCCGATTCAAGCCTGCAAGGGAGCTAATTTTAGTTTCGGCCGCGTGTATAGCCATCCACACCCCGCTCTGCGGCGGTGATAAAAGGTTGGATCACACAACCCGAGGCTCAGGCTCCCACCTTAAACTTGCGGGCTTCCAAGAAACTCATTGCCACGGCATTGCGGTGGAGGAATTGCTGCCTTGTGCGTTGTCTTGCGCATCTCAAATCGCCGTTAAGGTGCGCAATCCTCAGCGAACTTATTATGTCAATGCTACTTGATAAACGAGAGCGTCTACTTGATTCGTTGCGCGCGTTTGGGAGCTGCGCAGTTGCTTTCTCGGGGGGTGTAGACAGCGCTGTTGTGGCGATGGCTGCTCAATTGGCGCTCGGCGAAAGAGCCGTGGCGGTGACGGGCGTTAGCTCCAGTTTAGCGGCAGGAGAACTCGAGTTGGCCGAACTGTTGGCCAAGCGAATTGGAATTCGACACATCGTTTTGCGAACACAAGAGTTTGCCGACCCAAACTATCTCCAGAATGCTCCGGACCGGTGTTACCACTGCAAAACGGAGCTCTATATTCAATTGGAGAAACTCGCCGAACAACTGAATTTTGCTGTTATTGTCAACGGAACTAACGCGGACGATTTAGGGGATTATCGACCTGGCTTACGCGCGGGCACTGAGCATCGTGTACGAAGCCCTTTGGCGGAAGAGGGAATAACTAAGGATGAAGTTCGGAAATTAGCTGCCGAATGGCATTTGCCAGTATGGGATAAACCTGCTTCGCCCTGTCTATCGAGTAGGGTCGCTTATGGCGAAGAAGTTACTCCAGACCGATTGAGGATGATTGATCAGGCCGAACAATTCCTAAGGGAGCTTGGGTTCCAAATCGTGCGTGTGAGATTCCACAAGAATAACCTCGCGCGGCTCGAGTTGTCGTCGGCAGATTTACCGCGATTGTTCGCACCGCAGGTCCTTGGGAATGTGACCCAAAAGCTAAAATCTTTGGGCTTCCGATTTGTAACGGTAGATCTAGAGGGTTTTCGGTCCGGAAGCCTCAACTCATTAGTGCCCTTAACCGTTCTCTAGCTCAAAGGCATCTTAGCCGGCAGCTGCCATCCCAAATGCCGGTTTGGCCTACGGAACCCGGCCCTTGTGTGCTTCCATCAGCGCCTGTAATATTGGCGACTGACTCATTTGTAACAAAGATATCGCTGGGGTTCCGGCGTTTGAAATCCGCTGTGCGTACTATTTCAAATGGCCCGGTGAACCGCTTTTTTCAAATTGCCTAGCGTATGGGTGTACGATTAAGCCGCGATAAGTGGTCTATGAGGCGGAAAGATGAGAGACGGAATTCACCCTCAATACATTGAAACCGTGGTGACGTGCGGTTGTGGGAACACGTTTAAGACTCGCAGCACCCGTAAGGAGCTGAAGGTCGACATTTGCAATATGTGTCATCCGTTTTTCACGGGCAAGTTGAAGTTTATTGACACTGCGGGCCGAATTGAAAAATTTCAAACCAAATTCGCCGGCGGCAATTACGCCAGTGCACAACAATCGGCTAGTAAGAAAAAGCCGGTCAAGAAGCCATCTTAACGCCGGAGGTTCTGGCCGCCTTGAAACAGTCTGTGGCGGCTACGGGCTGTCCGCTTGCGTTCTTTTCTTCGGCCCCCCCTCTCACCAATCCGCCGTAGACTTTTATTCCGCCGAGCTTGAATCATGCGCGACGCGTTGGACCTCAAACTGAAACGGTTTGAAGAGCTGGAACGGATGATGTCCGATCCTGCTGTCCAAGCAGACTCGTCGCGTATGGCTGCAATTGCCCGAGAACATGGCTCATTGGCCAAATTGGCGATGAAGTATCGTAAATTTAAGAGAATGGCCGAGGAGATTACCGAATTAAAGAAGATGCAGGAAAGCTCGGATTCTGACGAGCGCGAAATGGCTGAGTCGGAGCTGCCGGCGTTGAAATCGGCTCGAGAAGAAATCTTCAAGGAGCTGCTTGATCTTACGGTTGGCGGTCAGGACGCCAATCGAACACGGTGTGTGGTCGAAATTCGTGCGGGAACTGGAGGAGATGAGGCGGCACTCTTTGCTCGCGACCTGTACGAGATGTACCGTCGGCATGGTGAGATCAAAGGTTGGAAAGTCGAGTTGCTTGAGGCTAGCCCTACGGAATTGGGCGGCTTCAAAGAAATCATCTTGGGAATTGAAGGGGAAGGGGTCTTTCGAGAGCTTTGCTATGAAAGCGGAGGACACCGAGTTCAACGAGTCCCTACCACCGAAGCCAAAGGTCGGATCCACACCTCAGCAGCCACGGTTGCGGTTCTGCCCGAGCCAGAAGACGTCGAGATCGACCTAAAACCGGACGACTACCGCAAGGATGTATTCAATGCGAGTGGTCCTGGCGGTCAGCACGTCAATAAGACTGCTTCCGCAATTCGCCTAACGCACTTCGAGACTGGCATCGTTGTCTCGATGCAGGATGAAAAGAGCCAGCACAAAAACCTCGCGAAGGCATTACGCATCTTGAAGACCCGTGTATACGAGCACTTTCGGCAAAAGGAACACGACAAACGCGCTGCGGAACGAAAGAGTCAAGTTGGCTCAGGTGATCGGAGTGAACGTATTCGAACCTACAATTTCCCGGATAACCGTATCACCGATCACAGAATAAATTTCACGATTCACAAACTCGATCAGATATTAGCTGGAAATTTTCAACCAGTGACTGATGCCTTACTCGAACATGATCGAAGTGATTTACGCGACCAAATGGGGGACCTTGACTAGGTCACGAAGAGTTCATACATGTCGTCTACCGAAACATGGACCGTTGGACGATTGCTAAATTGGACCACGGACTTCCTAAAACAACGAGGCTCGAGTTCCCCACGACTTGACTCGGAAGTCCTGCTCGCGAAGGCCAGAGGTTGCCAGCGAATTGAGCTTTACACCGCCTTCAATGATCCGGCAGATGAGCCGCTTCGCACCGCGTTTCGAGAACTAGTAAAGCTTCGATCTGAGGGGACTCCTGTTGCATATCTCGTGGGTCACAAGGAATTCTTTTCCCTAACGTTCACTGTTACCTCCGACGTCTTGATCCCTCGCCCGGAGACGGAGTTGGTGGTTGTGACCGCTCTCGATCGGATTAAACAACTGGTACCCTTGGACCAGCCGGTTCAAGTAGTCGACGTTGGCACTGGAAGCGGCGTGATCGCAATTGCGATTGCGAAACACGCGCCCCAAGCTTTGCTGACCGCCACGGATATATGCCCTGCGGCCTTACAGATCGCTAAGCAAAACGCAGTCCGTCACGGCGTCACTGGTCAGATCAACCTTCATGAAGGAGACTTGCTCGACGGTTTACCGCTTCAGCCTTACTTGGACATAGTGGCCAGCAATCCACCGTACGTTAGCGAAAACGAATTTGCTAGTCTGTCGCGCGAAGTGGCGAAACATGAACCTCGCCATG
>JANNPR010000372.1:0-3276 GCA_031400345.1 Planctomycetota bacterium
GTTGCTGATCGGGGGCGTCGATGGGCCGTCGGGAGCCGGCCTGCTCGGGAGGTTTTGCCACCCTGGCAAGCAGGGTGGCGTTTGCCCTCGGCTCGCACCCCGTCACCCTTCACCCTTCACCCGTCACTCTCCACCCACCCGGAGCAAATCGTATTTCAATAACCAGGCAAGCGTCGCCCGGCACTGGGGGTGTGAATTTCCGCGTTGTTGGAGTTCGACATCTAGCTCTTGGACCGTTCGGCCGTTAGCTGCCGCGCTGAGCAGCAGCTTCAAGAAGGGCACGTCAACGCAGCGCTGACTGGCCTCGTAATTTGTGAGCGGCGTTGCAGCCAGGATTTCTACTCGTTGTTCCGCCTCAGGCGACGTATACAAGACATCGCGTTCGCCGAGCCAACGTGACGGATAACCGGCGAACGACCGTTCCGGCGCGGGGTAGGCCGACGGCCCGGGCCACGACTTAGTCGACAATGCTTCCCGCAATCGGTGGTCAGCCAATTCAGTGGCTTGTTGGCGCCACAACGATTCGTAGGCACGGATGACATGGGACCAGGCGAATCGCTGACAGGCTCGCTCGCGACCCGCTGCACCCATTCGCCGCCTCAGCTCGTCGTCCTGGATCAAACGCACGTAGGCCTCTGTCGCGGCAGCGACGTCCACCGACACGCACTGGTTGCTGCGCGCTAGAAAATGATCGTAGTTGATCTCGCCCATGAGCAATTGTGCCGTCAACTGCCTGGTCGCGTCGCGCACCATAAACGTGGGGACGAGAAATCCCGTTTCGCCGTCGACGACGACATCGCGGTATCCGTCCCAGTCCGAAGCCACAATCGGAAGGCCGCTGGCCATGGCCTCGACCAGCACCAGCCCAAAGGTCTCCTGGATATTGTCGGACAGCGAGGAAAACAGATCAGCCCCTTTCCACACGGAGTAGCGTATGTCGGGCCGGTTACCGTCCAGTATGGTGGTCGTGACGTTGGGCGCAAACCGCTGCGCTCCATCACGAAACGCGTCCAGGATTGCGGGCAGCGGGCTCCATCCGGCCAGGATGAGGCGTAAACGCCGCCGCGTGCGCCGCGCAGCTTCGGCCAACGCCCGGAACATCGGGAACGGATGGGCCTTGGCGTGATGGGAGAGTCGCCCCATAAACAGGACCACGAACTCGTCCTCAGCAATTTGCCAGCGATTGCGCTCATTGGTACGTTCGGCAGGCGTCGCTGGAACGTATTTTTCAACGTCAACTCCAAGCGGCAACAATTCGAACTGGATCCGCAGTTTCGGCTCTCCTCCCCATCGCTGCTGCAGGTACTCTGCAAATGTCTCGGTGATGGCTCGGGCCGTGTCCATAACGGCGCGCGACGTACAAATCAGCCGATCGAATGATTCAAACGGCGCTGTGAGCATCTGGCGCAATGCCTCGACGGCTGTCGCCGAACAGAGCGTGTGTGTGACTCCGCTGAGGGCGAATACGGGGCCCAGATTCTCCCGCGCCCACGCAAATCGCACATCGGGCGGAGCAGGGAAATGCAAGACGTCGGCCGGCGGAGCCGCCGCGAAGGTCGACTGGAATCGTTTGACTTCGACAATCTTCAATCGCCTTGGGCGATGACGACTGGACGGATGAGACGCGCAGACTGCGTGCAACGATTCGCGGCAGCGCACGTGCGGAACGACCGCGACAAGCTCGGACCACGTTCCATGAGCCAGGTACGCGTTGAGAAACTCTTTCCCAGCGACCTGCCGGCCCATCAATCCTCTTGCCTGGCCAGCTCGCGAGTTGCGGCGATGTGACGATTCCTGGTAGGCATCGTCGTCGTAATATAACGCCGTACGAGCCATTGCGACGTGGGTTTGATCGGCGGGCATGGCGTCTCCGTGAAGCGTTAGTTGACCTCGTCCGACAACGTGGGCGGCTGGTTCGTCGGACGACGGGACGCTGCGCGCTCATAGAGCTCGAACATCTTTGGCAGGCATTTTTCGAGACTATAGCGCTCCGCAATTAGCTCGGCGCCAGCCTCGCCCAGTTTCGTGTAGTCCGCGGTGTGGTTCAAGACTTCGTGCACCCACTTCACCATTCCTTCAACGTCAAAGAAATCGCATAACAGGCCGTTACGTTGATGGACGATCATTTCCCGTACCGGCGCCGTATCCGATGCCAACACCGTCGCTCCACAGGCAAGAGCATTCATCAACGACCAGGAGAGCACGAACGGTACAGTTAGATATAGATGCAAATCGGTTGCCGATAACAGTTGAGCCAACTCGTGAGGGGGTAAAAGGCCCACGAACAAGATGCGCGACAGATCGTACGAGTCCTGAGCCAGGACCCATTCCTTGAATGACTTACCGTGGGTGAAGCGGGTGTCACCGCCGTAGACGACCCGATCGTCGCCGACAACGACAAACGTGACGTCGCTGCGCTCAACGCAGACGCGCTTGGCAACTTTCATGAATATGTCGAATCCTCGCATCGATTCCATGCCACGGCTGACGTAGGTCACGATGCGCTGCTGAGGTGGGATCGACAACAAACTGGAAACGCGATGTGACGGGTTGTGCGAGGGACGCCAGATGTTCGTGTCAATGCCGTCAAAGATCGCTGACAGCTTCTGCTGGTATTCAGCAGGAAAAAGGCGCCGCTGCCATTCCGTCGGTGAATAACCTAGGTCGCAGTTGTTCAAATCGAGGAGCAGTATGGCGTTCCTGGCACGGGCCTTGAGCAAATCCTGAGTAACGCACTTCGGCAAGTCTCGCCGAAAGTCGATATCCGAGTCTTTTGTGTGATAAAAGAACTCGAAATAGTTGACGATCGGGCAGGAGTACAGTTCGCGGAGAAACAGCGTAGTCACGAAGCCACTATGGCCGACAATCAAATCCGGCCGGATATCCCGCCGCGCGCTCAGGGCTTCGAACAACGCTTGGGAACGCCAGACTTGATTCTCGAATGGGCGGCTATAGATATTGGTAGTCGACGTCGCACCGCCCGTGCAGCGATATTGAATCCCTTCAACTCCTTCCATTTCGGCGACATGTTTCTCGGAGGCAAATGTACAACGTAAACCGTGTTGCTTTACGAGATGTCTCGCAATGTGGCCGAACTGCGCCGGAAAGTTCTGATGGACGAACAAGATGTGCATTACTTCCCACCGGAAAGGTGCTGGGCTTCAAGGGATCGCCTACCACCTCGTGGAACGAACTGTTCCCGGCAAGCCAAACCCTGCGACGACAGACTGGCTGCCAATTCAGCCGGAAATGCCTTTAGGATGCACAGCCTGCATC
>JANNPR010000406.1:0-5642 GCA_031400345.1 Planctomycetota bacterium
ACGGGTCACGGCCGAGGTTTGTGCACCAAACTTTACACTTACCGACGAGTCCTTACGTACGTTTGACTCAAATTTCAAAATCAATCCGCCCTTTCGGTCACGCGATCATGTAGATGCCGTCATATCTGGCTTAGCGGACGGCACCATCGACGTCATCGCCAGCGGCCATGCACCCCGTGCATCCGAAAAGAAGATGCGCGAATTGGACCAAGCCCCTTTCGGAATGGTTAGTCTAGAAACGACGCTGTCGCTCGTCATCACCAAGTTGATCCAGCCTGGCTATTTAGACTGGTCGTCGGCACTCGCTAAGCTAACCATCAACCCGGCTCGTGTTTTAGGTCTCCCGAAAGGAACGTTAAAGATCGGGACCGAGGCGGATGTCACCATCATCGATCCCGACACGCGCTGGACTGTGCGGACGAATCGGTTTTACTCGAAGAGCAGCAATTCCCCGTTCGAAGGTTGCGAGCTGCGAGGCCGAGCCGACATGGTAATTGTGGGAGGCGACATCAAGTTCTCACGTGAAAATGTTTCCTCCTAACGAGGTGCTTCGTACAGATGGGACAAAACAGTCATTTAACACCGCTGCCCCGATAAAGGTAGCCGTGTGTTCGAGGTGTGTGCTCCAGGTAGAAGTTTTCGATGTCGATTGAATGGAAGGTGGCTGCCACTACTAGCTGCCGCACGTCGATATCGAGTCGGCAGCCGTCCCCGATAATTCCCTGAATCCAATTCAGTCGTCGCTGCCACTTTTGGACTTTGGGCTCGGGACTGAGGCCATGCTCCAGAAAAACGAAGCGGCCTCCGGGCCTGACCACGCGATACATTTCCCGAAGCGCTTGTTCGACGTTCTGGATGCTACACAGCGTAAAGGTGCTTACGACGAAATCGAAACTACAGTCTTGAAACGGTAGGCTCTCGCTGCTGGTAATCCGCTGATCGACCTCGACCGCTGTTTCTTTGATTCGGCGACGAAGCCTCGAACTCATGCCGAAATTGGGTTCCACAACCGTGAGTCTGCGCACCGTTGGCGGATAGCAAGGTAAGTTCAGACCGGTGCCGACGCCGATTTCAAGGACTTCGCCACGTACCTGGGCGAGTTGTTCTCGGCGATGCCTTGCCACGAACGGCTGATCCAACGCCCAATCACAGAGGCGAGGAAAGAGGTACCTCGAATAGAAACTCGAGCGGAACTTCGCCATGAGATTGTTCAGAAATGATCGTAATGATTCTTTACGGTCGTCATCGCGACTCTCCAGCCGGAACATCACGGAGCGAATTGAAAAGCGAATAGGTCGGCATCACGCACAACGATTCGCATCCGCACTGTCTGACCGGCGATAGCCTGCAAGTTAAGATTGCTCTTCCAGGTCACAACTCGTTCGATTTCGTTTCCGATTTGCTCTTGGCAATCTGCCAATGCGAATCCTGGTAAAGGCATGCCATTGCTGTCCTGCAGTTCGAACCGCAGACCGCCACCAGCGGAGGTTGCGAAGTTGATGGCCAGCAACTTGCCCGAAAACACGAACAGCTTCGTGAGAAGTTCGCCTTCGCTCGCGCCGGCCCGGAGTGACGAGAATCCATCCAGACGTAGACGATATCGGCGAATGTGTGCCGTCGGTTGGGCATAATCCTGATTGACGTACAGCGACATTTCGGCCGGGCTGGTCTGGACGATGTTCAGCGCCGGATAGTTCGTACGCGACACCCAATTCTGATGTCCGATGCCGGGCTTGAGATACCCTTCCAGAAACGTGCGATCGTAGACGTTTCCGCCGCGGGAGGTCATGAAGACCGCATCCGATGTGTCTTGAAAATACTGGGGGCTAACGTTGACAGCTCGGGCCTGGGCTTCATTGAGAACTTGCCGACCTTCGAAGAACCGAGCGGCAATGGCCACGTAAATATGCGGTGCCCGAAAGTACGGAGAGGTCTGGTTTGTGTAAATATGTTCCGGCGGCGCGGGGCGCGGTCCGGAAATACCGTCATCGTGAACCTGCTCCATCAATACGGCTGGCGACCAGGTGACGAAGTCCTTGCTCGTCGTGCGGGCGACGCGGCGCAGGCCATCCCACACCCGAAAATAACAGATGTACGATTGTTCGGCTTCCGACCAGAAGGCCAAGTTCTGCGAATCGAACAGATGCGTAAACGGAAAGGGCATATGCCGTTTGTCAAGAATCGGTTCCGCGATCAACCTGTTCCACTGCAGTCCATCCGCAGAAGCGAACGCGAATAATTCCTTGCCTGTCCCGCCGACTGCTTTAAAACGTTCCTGCTTGGAGACACCCGCCCGAGTATCGAGCATGGGGCAGAAGTTGTGTGTTACGGGAGCTGCTTTGTCGAGGACAATGTTGTTGGACTTGTTTCCTTCGAATTCGAAGAATCCAAGGTCGGGCTTTGTCCAAGCGATGCCGTCGCGAGATTCGGCGATGCAGGTCCTTTCATTTTCCCCGCCATCTAAACCAAGCTTCGATATCCCGCGGTAGTACATCAGAAGGCGGTCGCCATCCCGGATCACGGTCGCATAGCCGGAATGCGGTCCTTCAAACGGCTTGTCAAGCTTGATAGCGATGCCTTCGTCTCGGGGCTCATGAAGCTGCAGCCGGCAATTGGTCAGTCGCTCGATCAAATAGCGGTCGACAAACAACTCGCGCCGCGAACCAATTTGAAGTGGTGCTTGTTGTCGAGCGACAGGCGAATGAAGGCTGTGTCTCGAAATAAATTCGATGATCGGCGTTGAGTCATCCAAACCATGAACATGTCCCACGCCGGGTTTAGCGATCAGGGTGATTTCGCCACCGAGCTTTCGATACCGTTCGGCGAGAACCTCGGTGTTCTCATCCCACGGCACACCTTTGTCGGCATCGCCGTACACATGCAGCAACGGCACCCTCGCTTTGGCCAGCGGTTCAAGGTTATCAATCGGACTAACGGCTTTTGCGAGCAACTCGGCTTCATTAGTTACCCCGTAGACTTTCAGCAGCTTCGGTAGTTCATTCGGATTGCCGGTGCCTTTGCCCTTGCCCAGCGGCCAGCTCTTGAGATCGCAGACGGGCGCGTCGCCATAGATGCAAGCCACTTTGTCTGGATTCGCAGCCGCCCAGTTGTAGCAGTATAGTCCGCCGCGACTGACGCCAACTAGCGCGGCCTTCTTCGCCAGCCCATGCCGCTCGGTTAGTTCTTTGTGAAACCCGTTCCAATAAGCCACCGCTTGTGGTGCACCGAATAGATCGGGGATCTTCATATAGACAATATGGAACCCGCGTCCTAGCAGCGCGATGTCCGGCTCCGGACGATGCCCAAAGAACTCACCATGCCAGACCCACGGCTTTCCAGGTGCAACCTCGCGCGGAGCGACGACGAGCACAGTCTGACCATGGATCTCGAAGTCATACCGGTCGAATCCATTCCAAGTGCTGCGAGTACCCGGGAATGGCGCCATGACTTCGGCGGCGGCCCTGTAGACCGTACTGAGAACCACGCACGCAATCGCGCACAAGGCGATCCGTTTTCGAGACGCGCTGGTCATTAAGCTTTCTCTCTGAACATTGCAACAAAACGCATTCGTCTTCGCGGCTATTCATGACTCGACCGAGACGGAAGCTGGAGTCGAGATAATAAGCGAAGCTGCCTAGCCGCGATAGTAAATACTAAGTTGCGCGATAACAATTGAGCTGAAGCGGCTCGAGCGGTTGCGCGGGCAAACTGGCTCACTTGGTCTCCTGCCACTTCTTGAACTCCGCCAGCACCTCCTCGCGCGAGCAGTGCGGACGCAGCAGGCTGCGGACGCGGAAACGGTATTCTTTCATCACCTCTGGCTTCGGGACGAGGAACTGGAAATCCCACGCGGGGTTGGTGGTTTGCATCGCTGCGTTCGCACCGCCGCCGCTCGGCGAGTGTGTGAAGCGGATGCCCTCCGACCGGTCGAACATCACCAGCCACATCAGGTCGTCGAAGCGCCCGTAGAAAAATGGCTGATCGAAGCGGAAGGGCGAGAGACTCTTGAACAGCGTGTCGCGACCGCCGGGCGGGAAGGTCATTTCAAACGTGTCATCGCGATGGCGCACGGTGCTCTGGTCGTTATGCCACTGCGTGCAGAACTGCGTCCAAAAATTCTTCTGCGAGTCCAGGCCGCCGAGGAAATACAGGCTCTTATCAGCCGGCGCGTTGATGTAGCTCGCCCAAAACAACGCCAAGTAGCCGCGTGGGAACACGGCCTGGTGAGCCATACAGCGGAAGCTCATGTCGAGGTAATGCGGTGCGACCAGGCGGAAACGCGTCCAGCTCTCGACATGAAAGGTTGGCGTCGGCGGCTGATGCAACTCCGCTTCGCTGTCGCTGAGCTGCTTGAAGTTCATGGGCGCATGGCGCGGCTCGAAGAAAATCTTCCCGTCCTCGAGCTGCTCGCCAGTAACGATGTGTTCCAGATTCAAGCCCGCCACGGCGGGCACGAACACGCTGCGACTGCTGGCAGAATGACGCAAACTCCAGACGCCGTTGTAGCCCGCCCGATGCTCCCCCGCCGCCGAATTATCGCCGACGACAACGGTGAGGTCGCCGGCTTTCAGAGTTCCGTGGCCCGGCTTGGCGTCCGGCGGAGCAGCACGCAGGCTGCATGGAAGTGCGAGTGGCGCGCCGAAAGCTGTGGCCGCTGAGGCGCCGAGGAAGTCACGACGACTGATGCCGTGGAACGAGTCGCGGAGGGAGGGCACTTTCATGGTGCGGTCAGATCAGGTTTTCTAGGGTGACGCCATCCGCAGCCGGATGACTAGAGGCAGTCCTGCAAACGAAAAAAGAGCCCCTGATCTGCTTCGATCAAGGGCTCTTATGTACGAGTGGAGGATAGGGGACTTGAACCCCTGACCTCTTGCATGCCATGCAAGCGCTCTCCCAACTGAGCTAATCCCCCCAGCATATTTCCAAGCATTCGACTACCATAACTCGACCCGCAAAAGGGCCATAGGTCCGCCGACCAAAGGGAAGTCAAACACTATCACTGCCTAAACGGACTGTCAAGGACAGCCTTATTCTCGATTGCTATCGATAAATGGACGCAACAAAACGAGTTGTAATTCTCGCTGTGAAAATCTTGCTGCCTATGGGTATCATCATTTGGCTGCTAACAAACATTACGCCGGAACAATGGCGAACGCTAAATGATCGACCAAAAAACTGGGGCCTACTTGCAGCCGCCTTCGTTCTGGGGATGACCGCTCTGTGCCTCACCTTCTGGCGATGGCAATTGTTAGTGCTGGCATTAGGCATCCGATTTAGATTGCGCGATGCCTTTCGGCTTGGTTTCCTAGGCTACCTATTGAACTTTGTCTCCGCCGGCGCGGTTGGTGGAGATTTATTCAAGGCGGTGTTTATCGCTCGCGAACAACCGGGTCGCAGGACGGAAGCGATTGCATCCGTCATCGTCGACCGTGTAATTGGTTTGTATGCGCTGCTCTTGCTTACCGGTTTTGTGGTGCTGTTTTGGCCACCATCCAATGCGGAAGCGGCCGCCGTGGCAAACGTTGCACTATTCGGAGTCGGCGCTGGAGGTATTGCCATCTTGATGATGTTCGTGCCGGGATTCACTCAAGGCGCCGTCTCCAGATTCATCTGCCGACTGCCGAAGATTGGAGGAATTGCGG
>JANNPR010000421.1:0-2423 GCA_031400345.1 Planctomycetota bacterium
TGGTGAAGGAACGACGCGGCACTGGCCTCTCCCCCTGATACACGGCGTCCCACGGAGAATGGCCAGAGTTTAGAATGGATGCCCTTGCCAGTAAGGAGCCATTAATATGGCAGCCAAGAAGAAGACAGCCAAAAAGGCCACCAAGAAGACTGTAAAGCGGACGACGACAAAGCCATCGACAAAGAAGCGCACTGTTACGAAGAAAAAGTCGTCCAAGAAGTAGTCGGCCTCGCCGATTGCCAATTACAACAAGAAAGGCCGGTTCGAGACCCAATGGGACTAGGTCACGAACCGGCCTAGTTCGTGCGCCATCGCGGAATTCACGCCTCGGCGGTTTACCGTACCCTCCATGGGGGTGGCAGAGTTCGCACGAAATCTTGTATAACGCATCCTGCGGCGATCCCTTATATATGTCTGCCGCCGCTTTCCGGACGCGCCTGGCCCGTCTAAATCGTAGCCAGTGCTATGGTTGCGTCGCTTCGTACCGTGTCGGTCGTTAGGTGCCATATTCAGCCAGCAAACACTATCACTACCCTCCGTCGACGTCGCATGGCTGACTTCCTCACGCCACCCCCTCATCAACTCTGCCCGCATCGTGTCCCATGAAAGACGCCAAGTCAGAACGTTCTCCCCCCCCTTCTAAACCAGCCGGTCGGTCTCCCCGCGAATCTCGCCCAAGCACACGTGGAAAGTCCGATAAACTTACTGAGCGGCAGCCCGAAATTTCGGAGCTCGCGACTGAAAACACGGAACCTCAGGAACCTGCCCCTGACAAAACGCCGGCTGCCCCGGGCCGGTTTCAAGACTTAGGGCTCTCCGAAATCATGTTGGAGGCCTTGGTCGCTGCTGAATATCTTGCACCCACCCAGATCCAAGCCGGGCTTATCCCTCAGGCACTTCAAGGAATCGATCTTATCGGACAGGCCAGAACGGGCACCGGTAAGACTGCGGCTTTTGCTATTCCCATCCTTGAGCGGCTGCAGAAACGTCATACGGGAGACGGTCCTCAGGCGCTTGTTCTCGTGCCCACACGTGAGCTGGCAGTCCAAGTTCGTGATGAGTTCGCTAAGTTGGCTCACGGCCGAAAGATCACGTGCGTGGCTCTTTACGGCGGAATACCAATTCGCAGCCAAATCGAAAAGTTACAACGCGGTCCACACGTTGTGGTGGGGACCCCAGGCCGTGTCCTGGATCACATGCAACGTCGCACGCTCAAGTTGGAGCAAGTTCATTGCGTTGTGCTCGACGAAGCGGACCGGATGTTGGATATAGGTTTTCGCCCTGATATCGAACGCATCCTTCGCCAATGCCCGCGCGAACGACAAACATTATTACTCAGTGCGACCGTTCCTCCACCTATTCGCAGGTTGGCCGAACGGTACATGTCTAACCCGGAAACGGTCGACTTTTCTCCCACGGATATCACGGTCGATACCATCGAGCAGCATTATTTCACAGTTACGCACGACCGTAAATTCGAACTGCTGGTCCGCCTGCTAGATCGAGAACAGCCAAAACAGGCAATTATTTTCTGTCGTACCAAGCGGGGTGCGCAACGAATCTATGAACGCTTGGCGAAACGAATCAAAGGGACGGATTGCATCCACGGGGACTTGGCCCAAACCGCCCGAGACCGCGTGATGGGCAAGTTTCGCAGTGGGGATCTGCAAATCCTGGTGGCCACCGATGTCGTAGGACGCGGTATCGACGTCACCGGCGTATCCCACATTGTCAACTACGATATTCCACAGTTCTGCGATGACTACGTCCATCGAGTCGGAAGGACCGGTCGAATGGGCCGAGAAGGTGTTGCTTTTTCGTTTGTCTCGCCCGAAGAAGGTGGAGAGTTAACCAAGATCGAACAGAGAATCAATAGGCTGCTGAAGCGAGATGAGATATCGGGCTTCGAATCCGAGCCTCCAGCCCGCCGGCCGGACCCATCTGATGGGGATTCGAGTGCAACAGGTCCGACGCCTCCACCGCCGCCGCCATCTGCCTGTCGCCGACCCGACGATACAGCTGTGGGCCGCGCTCCGGCGTCACGAAGACGACACGCTGCGCATCGACCCGACGTCGCTCACGCTCACGCGCGAGTGCACTGTGCGGCGCGCGGTGGAGGTCCGCGACAGCTGGGCCAACCGCAACCCGGTGGTCGGCTACGCACAGGTCGAGGTCAGCGTGCGCCCGCTCACTATCCAAATGACCGAGAAACAGACACCCGTGCCCCGGATTGAGAAGCCGGTTGAGAAGCCGAAGATTCACCGAAAGAAGCTCAAGCCACCCGCCGGGTGAGCCGATCATTGGAGGGACGGAAACGACTGACAACCGGGAGAGACGACGATGACAGTGAACATACCAGCAAGCGCGGTCGGGGTCGGTGATCTCATCATGCCGCCGAAGCGCGAGATCAGCTTGTGGATGCG
>JANNPR010000436.1:0-2193 GCA_031400345.1 Planctomycetota bacterium
GGCAAGAAAGATAAGTCCTATATTTTCATGGTCCGCACGAAGGTTCCAGGTGGGAAGCTGACCAGCAAGCAGCTTTTGGCGGAATTGGCGTTGGCAGACGAACTGGGCAACACCACTCTGCGTTGCACGTCCCGGCAGGGACTCCAACTACATGGAATCACTAAAGGCGACCTCAAAGACACCATCCGGCGGATCGACGATTGCCAATTGACGACTCTCGGAGCCTGCGGGGACGTTAATCGAAACGTGATGTGCTGCCCCGCACCGTTCAAGAACGCCATCTATACGGAATCCCAACAGCTGGCAGATCAGTTGGCGGCTCATTTTGCACCGCGAACCCGGGGTTACCACGATATCTGGGTGACCGATATTTCAACGGGGCAGCGCGACCAGGTTAACGGCGCAAATGGGGACACGATCGAGCCCATTTACGGCAAGCAATACCTGCCGCGAAAATTTAAGATGGCGATCGGATTTCCGTTCGACAACTGCACCGACATCTACACCAACGACTTGGGATTTTTGGCTGTTATTCGCGACGCCCGGATTGTTGGATACAACATTGTCGCTGGTGGTGGACTGGGAGTGACACCCAGCGCGAAGAAGACGTTTCCAGCGCTGGCAAAGCGAGTGGCTTTTGTCGAACCGCATAACGCGGTGCGAATGGCCGAAGCCGTCGTCAAGTTGCAACGAGACCATGGGAACCGGGAAGATCGCAAGATTGCGCGTCTCAAATATGTGGTTGCCAATTGGGGCGTGGATAAGTTCAAGCAAATCTTGACAGAGTATTACGGCGAATCCTTTGCCGATCCGAAGGAAGACGAAGTCCACGGTTTCGACGATCACTTGGGGTGGTCCGAACAGGGAGACGGCAAATTGTTTTACGGCCTGAATATCGAGAACGGCCGCATCAAAGATGACGACAAGATGACATTGAAGTCCGCGTTGCGGGAGGTTTGCGGCCGCTTTCAACCAGGAATCCGTATTACTTCCCATCAAAGTATCATTTTTAGCGATGTCGATCCGCAAAATCGCGGCGATCTGGAAGCGATCTTGCGCCGCCATGGTGTGCCTCTTAGTCAGGACATCTCCGCAGTTCGACGTTGGTCCATGGCGTGTGTCGCATGGCCGACATGCGGCTTGTCCATTACCGAAGCCGAACGGGCATTGCCGGGGATCATCGACCAGATGGAAGGCGAATTGTCCAAACTGGGACTGTCCAGCGAGAAATTTACGCTTCGAATGACAGGTTGCCCGAACGGATGTGCTCGACCGTATAACTCGGACATCGGATTAGTGGGCAAGACGAAGGGGAAATACACCGTTTTGGTCGGCGGTCGGCTGGAAGGTAATCGACTCAACTTCATCTACCGAGATTTAGTTCCTGAAGAAGAAGTAGCTCAGTCGCTTGTGCCCTTGTTCATTTACTTCAGGCAGGCCCGGGACTCGGGTGAATCGCTAGGTGATTTCTGTCACCGCAAGGGCCCGGAAGACTTGTCTGCCTGGACCGAGAATTACCAAACGGCTGCGGCGTCATAGTCGGGGCGACGTAGTTCGGGCACCGAGTTGTGTGCCACTTCAGGCAGCCGCCGGAATTTGCTTTGATGTTCAGCAAAGGCTATTTCGGCGGCAAGCGAGTGCCAAACAACGTGAGACAACTAATCCCAACTGTTGTATCACGAATTAATTCGAGTTATTTTGCTGACTCAGCTACCACCGTCCGTAGACGAGTTACCGTACGTCGACCGTTTTCAGCACTGGCTTGCCGCCGAATTAGTTATCCTCGTGATCCAAGCCAACTCCGGCGGCTGCCAGATGGCACACTAGGCCGGTGCTTATTACGTTGGAAAACAAGCACCAACGAAAGAAACCTCTATGAAACGTCTCTCACCAATCTTGTTTTTCCTCGTGGCATTCCCAGCCGCAAAGGCTCGTAGCGACGATTTTAAAATACGTGAAGACGTCGATCGCATTACGATTGAATCGTCAACCTTGTCGGCGGCGATTCGCAAACAGGGTTATGTGAGTGGCGTCGAAGCACAAACATTCGTCGACAAGAAAACAGGCTACCGAGATGCCGGCTATGGACTGGATATCGTCGACTGGATCATGGAACCGGGTAGCGACGAAGCCTATCGTGACAAGTTACCCGATGAAATGGTTTATCGTGTCGGCAATTCTTATCATGGCAAG
>JANNPR010000440.1:0-5805 GCA_031400345.1 Planctomycetota bacterium
CAACAACATTGCCAACGCCTCGACGCCGGGGTATTCGCGTCAAGGTGCAGTGTTTACACCGGGGCCCACGCAGCTAATTGGCTCGCTGCCGTTAGGAATGGGCGTCCGAGTCGACGGCATCATGCAGCACGTCGATGCCTACTTGCAAGATCGCTTGCGATCCACGAATAGCGACGTAGGAAGCAGCGAGCAACAAGAGGATGCATACCTCAAACTAGAGGCTGTGTTGGGGGAATTAAGTGAAACGGATCTAAGTACGTCTTTGAACGGGTTCTTTGGGGCAATCAATGACATTTTGAATCAACCGGAAAGCGTATCAGTTCGCAATTTGGCCGTGCTCAAAGGGCAATCGTTAGCCGATGACATGCGACGTTTTTCGACGCGCGTGCGCGATCTTAGGTCGAGCATCAATGATCGAATTGCTGGTTCGGCGGACAGGATCAATCAGTTCGTCCAGGAAATTGCCAAGATCAACGTACAAATCGTTGCCATCGAAGGGAACTTGACAAGCCACAGCGAGGCGGTCGGTTTACGAGATCAACGTCAACAGGCGCTCACGAATCTCGCCCAAATTATTAATATTCACGTCGAGGAACAGCCAACCGGGTCCGTTTCGGTTTTTTCGGGTGGTGATTTTTTGGTGTCGGATGGGGTGGCTCGCTCCGTAAATATTGAATACACGAGCGATCGAGGGTTACAGACGGCGGACATTCGCATCGACGAGTCAGATTCGCCTTTATCGGCCACGAGTGGATCGTTGGCCGGTTGGAAAACGGCGCGGGACAGCATATTAGGTGGGTTAATCGATCAGTTCGATGGATTGGCGCAAACTTTAATTTTCGAGTTCAATAAGGTTCACTCCAGCGGTCAAGGTCTATCCGGGTTCGACGACTTGACTAGTGAGTTTAGTGTCACGGACGAAGGAGCGGCGTTGGATGCGGCGGGCCTCGCATATACCCCGCAAAATGGCTCATTCAAAGTACTGATCCACAATACTGAAACGGACGTGACGAAGACCACGGACGTCTTCATTAAACTCACTGGATTCGAGGACGATACGACGCTTCAAGATTTGGCTGCCCAACTAGACTCGATCGAGGGCCTTTCCGCCGCATTGACCCCGACTCGCAACATTCGCCTCACAAGCGATTCCGGACCACTGGAGTTTTCGTTCAGTAATGACACCAGTGGTGTTCTGGCCGCCCTGGGGATCAATACTTTTTTTGTTGGCACCGAGGCGTTGGACATCGGTGTCAACAGCATTTTGCGAACGGATTCTGGAAAATTCGCCGCAAGCCGAGGCGGCATCGGATCGGATGCGGACAATGTAACCGATTTGGCGGTCCTACAAGACACCGAGTTGGAGTCGCAGAACGGCCAATCCGTTAGCTCTTTGTATTTCAGTATTGCTGCCGACATCACGCAAGGCTCGGCAGTCGCGCGCGCTGTCGCCGACGGATTCCGCACATTTCAGCAGACGCTGGAAGGGGAAAAGCTGGGCATCAGTGGCGTGAGCATCGACGACGAAGCCGTACGCATGATGCAGTTTCAACGAATGTATCAAGCCTCAGCCCGATTGATCTCCACGATCAATGAGTTGCTGGAGACCCTGATCAACCTTTAGGCGAGATACGAGTTAATCATGGCAGCCATCGTTCCCATCGTCACTACGCGTACCAGCGATCAATTGTTACAGCAACGCCTTTTGTCGCAATTCGACTATGACAAAAAGACGCTTTCCCGGCTTCAAGATCAGGTGAGTACGGGGTATCGTCTATCCAACCCTAGCGATGACGCGCCGGCCGCCCTACGTGCGCTGACATTGCAGCGGCTGATGGAACAAAAGTCGCAAGCAACAACGAATTTACAAACGACTCAGTCGTATCTTTCGGCGTCAGAATCGGCTCTGGGCAGCGTCTCGGATCATTTAATAACAATCCGCGGGCAAGCCCTCGCGATGGTGAGTACGATCACGGGCGATTCGCAGCGCCGTGCGGCCGCGTTTGAGGTGCGACAGTCCATCAATCAACTTACTTCGATCGCAAATCAGCAGTTTCGGGGACGCTACTTATTTGCCGGTTCCAAAACAGCAACTCAGCCATTTGTACGCGACGACCAATTCTTAGCCTACGTAGGCAACGAAATGGAGATTGCGAGTTACCCCGATGTAAACTTGTTGTTCGAATCCAACATCAGCGGACAAGCCGTATTTGGAACATACTCGCCCGGCGTGCAGTCCAATATCGATCTGCAGGCAAATCTCACCGAAAACACCAGGTTATCGGAGTTGAACGGTGGACGCGGTGTCACTCCCGGAAGCTTGCGGGTATCAGACGGCTTCACCGAATCGATAGTAGACGTAAGCAATGCGGAGACGATCGGCGACGTGATGAGACTTCTCGAATCCAATCCGCCTGCAGGAAGGTTTATAACGGTACGGATCTCCGGTAGATCGCTGGTGGTTGATATGGATGATCAAGGCCTGGGAACGTTGACCATTCAAGACGTTAGCGGTGGAACGATCGCGGCAGAACTCGGCATCCTTGAAAATGTCGGGAGCGGTGTGTTGCCATTGATCGGACAAGAACTCGACCCCCTTCTTACTCTGACTACGCCAATAGCCGAGTTATTTGGGACTCGCGCCGTAGCGTACTTGGCATCAAGCGGGTCCGATAATGACATCGCCATCACGGCATTGGAGCGTGGAAACGACTGGGACGGCTATGCGTTTCAACTGGTTGACGATAGCCAGCTGCAGGCCGCAGCGGGATTAAGCGCCGGGAGTGAAACGGTCACGTTTAGCGCCACCGCCGTCCCGGCCCGCACGGCGCTGACCTTCACTAGTTCAAACAATAATCTGCTGTTGACCGCTAATATTGTTGGAACGGCCTACAACAATGTCGCGATCGAAATCACGAATGCGGGTCTGATAGGTAATGCCGCGACCGTAACCTATGACGCCACGGCGCGAAGGTTGAGCATTGGAATCGACTCGGCCAATGGAACTCAGATCCAGACGGTCATCAACGCAATCCAGGCCGAAGGCACGTTTTCCGCATCCTACGATGCCTCCGATCCGACCGACGGCGGCTTGGTGCCAACGGCCGTCGTGCCTTCGGCGGACATCGGAAATATATCGGGAAACACCACCAATAGTGGAGGTGCTGCCAACACGTACTTCATTCATGTCGAAGCGGGAGTCAGCAATGCGCTCCAAGTGCAAAACGCATTGCAGGCCAACGCTGACTTCAATACAAATTTCACTGCCGTTGTCGAAGGTAAAGATACTTCAACTCCGCCATTTGAAGGCTTGGGAGCCTTAGATTCCTCGGCCACGGCAGTTACCTCAGGCGGAAGTGGTGGAGAGCCTGACTTGGAGTCTGGAATCCGAATCGTCAATGGCGGGCGTACCTTTTCGATATCTTTTGAAGATGCGGACACGGTCGAAGATATCCTGAATACGTTGAATAGCTCGGGTGCCAACGTGTTGGCGGAGATAACCGAGCAAGGGACGGGAATCCGAGTCCGCTCTCGTTTGTCGGGGAGCGACTTCCAAATCGGAGAAAATGGGGGAAGCACCGCGGAAACGTTGGGTATTCGCTCGCTTCATCGCGATACGACTCTGTCGGAACTTAACTACGGACGGGGGGTGTCTGTCGCAGAGAGCGGAAGTGACTTCACCATTACTCGCAAAGACGGCACACAAATTGATATCAGCCTGGCTTCGGCGATCACCATCGGCGATGTGCTCGATACCATAAACGCTCACCCAAGTAATCTGAATCCATCCAATCGCGTCGTGGCAAGGTTGGTGCAGGTAGGAAATGGCATTGAGCTCTACGACGCGAATCTCGCGGGAGCGGGTACGCTGACTATCGAAAGGGGAGGAAGTTCCGCGGCGGAAGAACTGGGGCTGATGAACGTAGGAGACAGCGAAACTGTGGCTTCAGCCGCAACGCCCAGTACTGCACGGATTACTTTTGAGCCACCGGGGAATATCAATAATGCCTTGTCGATCACGGCTACACAGACCGGTGCAGCATACAATGATGTCGTCGTCGAGTTTCGAAATTCTTTGGTAGGGAATCTGGCCACCGTAACGTTCGACGGTGTAGCGAAGCGGCTGATAATCGATGTGGATACTACCGCCACCAGCGCCAATACCGTTTTGGCGGCCATCAACACGGAAGGAACTTTCTCAGCGACTTTGGACACGACCGACGATCCTAGCAACGACGGCTCAGGCCTAATTAGCCAAACAGGCGATCTAGCCACCACCGAGGGCGGGTCCGACGAGTCGATCCAGGGAACAGACGTCAACCCGCTAGAGGTGGAAGGGATGTTCAATTCGCTAATTCGGTTAGAACAGGCCGTGTCGGACTTCGATTTGGGTGAAATCGAGCGAACATTGCAGTTGCTTGGCGAGGATTTTGAACGGCTCAATTTCGCACGTGCCGATATAGGGCATCGCGAGCGCACCCTGGATAACATCAAGGCTCGTTTGGTAAACGAAGACATTGAGCTCAAATCGACGCTTTCCAACGAAATCGAAGTCGATCTGGTGCAAGCAATTTCCGACTTGACCGCACGTCAAGCCAATCTACAGGCAACCTTGAGCCTGACCGGCCGGATGTTGCAGTTGAATCTGCTCGAGTTCCTATGATAGGGTTTTTTCTAGTCATAAGGCTTATACCTTGCCGATGAATAGATAGTGATATGCCGCGCTTCGAAACCGTGAGCACGATTGGGCAGCGGCAATCACCAGCAAGTCCCTAATGCCTGTTATCTGTTTGTGAGGTGGCCATGCAGATTACAACCACCCGATTTGGTAATGTAGAAATTCGCGCAGAGGATATCTTAATTTTTCCCTACGGTCTGATTGGTTTTGAAGAACATCGACATTGGGTGCTCTTAGACGATGTCGCCAATTCGGCCGTCGGTTGGCTGCAAAGCCTATCGCATCCCGACATCGCAATGGGAGTGGTCAGCCCGCGCCGATTCCTACCGGATCTTCAGGTTCGAACCAGCCGCGAACAAATGGGTTGCCTGCATCTGGAGACTCCCGATCAAGCCTTCGTACTGTCAGTGGTCAGTAAGAACAACGGATTATTCACGATAAACCTGCGAGCCCCGATTATCATTAACCTGGATCGTAAGTTGGGTCGTCAGGTCGTGGTGAATGATGATTTACCGGTACAATTCGTACTATCGCAACCCGTGATTTCATTGCGCAAAACCGCTTGATACAGCCCCTTCCTTCCTCAAAACGCTAAACCAAAATCGTTGACGCGATTCGGGAAACTTCCTCTTCCGATATCACCCCTGGCGGTTGTCCGCGCCGGGGGCGCGGTTGCACAGTCGCCAATCTATTCCTGGTGATCTGTTATTGAGGAAGGAGCCAACGATGCTGGTTTTGTCGAGGCATCGGGACGAAAGCATCATGATCGGCGATGACGTTGTCATCACCGTCGTTGACATTCGAGGCGACAAGGTGCGATTGGGAATCGCAGCGCCCCAAGACATCCCTGTCCATCGCCGAGAAGTTTACGAGGCCATCCAAAGGGAGAATCGCAAGGCGGCGAACCTGAAGCCGGCCGAAACGCGTAATTTGGATGCCTCAGTTGGTACGAGCCCCAACGGCCCTGGTTCATAGCACGCGGTTTCCGAAGTAGCTGCCTATGTCGCACAATTCATTGGCAACTCCGAATTTGCACGTTTGCACCGATTGTGGTCTGGGACTCCCCATTAGGTTTCCCTGGCCAGACGAGCAACCGCGAACTTGGTTTTGCGCGAAATGCGGCGGCG
>JANNPR010000462.1:0-2578 GCA_031400345.1 Planctomycetota bacterium
ACGAGGTCCGTACGCGCGCTGACGGTCTGAGACGTCCCGATCCCATCAACGTTTTGAGCAATCCTAGCTTTGAGAGTGTTATGACCGGGGATGGATTGACCGGTTGGGAGGCGGCGAAGAACGAAGGAGTTGAAATAACCATCGATCGCCGAGAGCGGCAAGATGGTCAACAGTCCTTATACATGCGTGTAGGCGGTGACAAGAATCTAGCGTGGGTTCGTAGCGAGCCACTTCCTGTTCCGGCAACGGGACGTATTTCCGTAATGGTATGGCTGAAAACCAGGGACCTTGAACATCAGCCACCACTGCGCCTGGCGGTCGAAGGCCGCGTCGATGAACGCCCCTATTTTCGTTTTGCACGTTTGGGGCGGTTAGAAAAAGATCCTCCTGCTGACGCCAAAGCCGATAAGGTTACGCCCCTGAACGCGGTCTGGGGCAAGGATCCCTACCTCTTCCATGTGGATGATCTGCCCCCTTCAGGACTTACGGATCTCCGAGTTGTTTTCGAACTAGCAGGCGAAGGTGAGGTCTGGATCGACAACGTAGCCATATACGACAAGTGGTTTCAAACTCACGAGCGCGATGAACTCGTCAAGCTGATTGGTGCTGCGAACCTGAATCTTAGTGACGGCAGATTAAGCCAATGCGAGAGATTTCTAGATAGCTACTGGCCCCGATTCTTGATGGAGCATGTGACGCCGCCGCCTCCCGCTCGTTTAGCTGAACGAACGAACCGCACACCTGCTACAACGCCACAAACCGTTCCCACGGCACCTGCGACTAAACAGGAGGGGACTTCGAGCTGGATGAAGAAGTTCAATCCCTTCCAAAAGCCTAAGTAAACTATTCAGCCGTTTCGGGCATGGGATTCGCCTCGCCGATGTAAAGCTGAAGGACCTGGCTTTGTACTTTGATGGCGCGGATGAGCACCCAGATCTGTTCTGGAGTAAACTGTTGAGGAACGAAACGGGCGAGCTCTTCCAACTCCTCGGTCATCGCTGCGTGCTGGTCGGTTGCCGCTTGCATGCGGAAATCAACGCCTCGCCAAGTTTCAATGAATGCGTCGTCATCGGTTAGACGGTTGAGGTTAGCCGTGCTGTTGCTGAGTAGCAAGCATAGGCGGGCAACCTCACGGAGATCGGCATCCGGACGTATCTGCTCAATCCGCTCGGCAAGTTCCTTACATTTCATATGCCGTCCTTCGTGTTCCTATCGCGATCCGACGTTTCGTTGTTGTCGGTCAAAACGGTTTAATACGACCGTGGGCGTCGGGTTAAGACAATCTGCCTTTTACGCTGTCGGGAGATCGCCAGCCTTGTGACAAGCCCTAACGAAAGACTAGCTCACAAATCACCGGGCAAACCAATGTCGTCAAACGATTTCGCCGGTACTCCTACTCTTTATGAGCTCGGCGAACGTATCATCCGTACAGAATTATCGGCCCTCAGCCCAACAATTCCGTAGGCGGCCATCTGGCCAAGCGAGCGTCCGGCCGATATCAAGATTAGTTGGACAACGTTCCGATCTTGGAACCTCGTACTCGTTTCGTATTCGTGCTCGATAATCCGCCACGAACGACGAGTACGAGTACCGCTTCGCTGAGTACGAGCACGAGACGGCAGCGCCGCCAAATACGTTCGTTATTAAAGGCTGTTTCCATGGGAAAGTTATCGGGGAAAGTTGCTTGGGTTACTGGGGCGAGTCGGGGGATAGGCCGCGGCATCGCCAAAGCCATGGCGGCCGAAGGGGCATCACTGGTAATCTCGTCACGAAACGTTGCCGATTTATCGGAGATTGGTGGCGAGCTATCTCGACAGAATGTGGCCGTCGAAATTGCTGCTGCTGACATTGCTGAACCGGCCCAAGTACAGGCTGTCGTCGACCGGCTGATGGCTCGCTTTGGTCGACTGGACATTCTAGTTAACAACGCGGGTGCGTTTGATAGTGGTCCGATCGATGAACTGTCGATCGAGGCATGGGACCGCGTGTTAGCGACCAATTTGCGAGGACCGTTCCTCTGTACCAAGGCGGCCATGCGGATCATGAAACCTCAAAAAGGGGGAAGGATTATCAATATCGGATCAATTTCCGCACAACGCGTGCGTCCGAATTCGGCAGCGTACTCGGCGTCGAAGCACGGTCTTTGGGGGCTGACTCAAGTAACAGCGCTTGAGGGGCGAGAATGGGGCATCACGTGCTGTTGTTTGCATCCTGGAAACATCGCGGTCGAGCGCCGCCAAGCGGGTGCACAAGAAATGGATCAAGAGCCCATGATGTCGGTGAACGAGATCTCGGAAGTCGCCTTATTGATGGCCACGTTACCACCGCACGTGGAAATGCTAGAGGCCATCGTGCTACCCCATGAGCAACTTTATGTGGGGCGAGGCTAATCCGGATATTCAAGCCCTGAAGCGCAAGTTTTGGAGTTGCGCATTTGGTTTGGTAGAGGCTGAATTCTTCGCCACGGAGTGGCGTTCGCCGGTAGCCAGGGGCGAAGCCTGGCGTCAGCCAGGCAAAGCCCCTGGAATTCATTGCAGAGGCTTTTTTCAGCCACGGAGTGGCGACCGATTTGCGATCG
>JANNPR010000481.1:0-4960 GCA_031400345.1 Planctomycetota bacterium
TTCCGTATGCAGATGCCAGTCAAACGGGTGGCGCTGTCACCACCTGGATTAAAAAAGAAAACACTCACCCGATTTCCTCAAGTCTCCGTCGTTCTTGCCGATTCTCTTGTGTATGAATTTCGCGATAGGAACAGATCCTATGCATTCAGCTAGCGACGGCGGCACTGGAGCAAATGAATGCGCACGGGTGTTTTTTGGATCATGGCGTGGTTGGCGTGTTCATCGACCGTAGTCGGCGCGGAGTTCCAATCTCCCTCGCAGGCGGAGAACAGCATTGAGTTTCGTGAAGTTCGGCGAGTGGAACGCGTACCCGTCGTGGTTACCAAATGGGTTCCGCACGAGCAGCCGGTCGCACTTTATCCGCGAGGACCAGGAGTTTCGGTTCCTAGTCGGATGGTTTACGTCCCCGTAACGGCTTACCGATGGGAACCTCGATGGAGCGGCGGTTGGAACCCATTGCGACCGCCTCAAATGACGTACCACTGGGTGCCGTATACACGATGGGAGACCCGTGGGAATCCAGACTCTTTAGTTGAACCAAACCGAGTTCCGGGCGAAACGGAAATTGTGCATTTTCCCGAACGAACGCTGCGCTTCGAAGAACGTCAGATCGTGGAACGCGTGGCCGTCAGAGGTTCCTCCGAGAGGCTGCCAGAAGCGCCTGTTGCCCGCATCGTTGAGCGCGAGTTTAAGGCTACTCGGGTCGACAACGACATTCCCCGCTATGGGATGCAGCCATCGGGAGTGCCTCCCGTAACTCGCCGCTGATCGCAGCTGGAGAAAACCGTTCATGACTCAACCCGTAGTAGTGCGTCTACTACAGCGTCCAGCCTTTTCGATATTCTTTATGCACAAACTTCTGAGCATCGGGTGCGTTTGTGATCTTGAGATTAACTGAATCCCATTCGATCTTTTTACCCGATCGATAGGCGATGGTCCCTAGCAACACCGATTCTGTTAGCCCACCGGAATAGTTGAAATTGCAAGTCGTCGGTCCGCCATTCTTGATGGCGTTCAACCACTCCGCATGATGTCCGATGGACGTCGGGATGTACGGATCGGGGCGCTTGAACTGGACGAACTTGTCTTCGGGAAGGAGTAAATGCCGACTGTAATCGGACAGCACCATCCCGTTCTCACCGACAAAGAGCTGTCCTCCATTCCACTCTTGTGGCTTACCATTGTTGTCCTTAAGTTTGAGTTGCTCGAAAAGTGCTGGCTTTGTGCCGCTGTCGTACCACATTAGCTTTACAGGGGGTAAATTACCGCGAGCAGGATATTGATACTGGGCAATGCACCACGCTGGCGTGCTGACCGGGTCAACGTCAGGCCCTAGCGCCACCACCGATACAGGGTTTTGTAACTTCAGCGCCCAGTGTGCAAGGTCCATAAAATGGCAGCCGAAATCACCGAGCGAGCCAGTGCCGTAATCCCAAAATTTCCGCCAATTGAAAGGGTGTACCCCTTCGCTGTAGGGTCGCTCGGTCGCTGGGCCCAGCCATAGGTCCCAGTCGAGATTTGACGGAGCCATTCCGGTTGTAAACTTTGCCCCCGTGTAAACGGCGTTGGCCCAAACATGCGCCTCACGGACTTTACCAATCGCGCCTGACTCGATGAGTTCAACCACTCGACGATAATTATCGCCCGCATGGATTTGTGTGCCCATTTGAGTCACGAGTTTGTTTTGCTTGGCCAGGTCGGCCAATGTTCGTGCTTCAAAGACGGTATGCGTCAGCGGCTTTTCGCAGTAAACGTGTTTGTTCATTCGCAGAGCCATTGCCGCGGCAGGTGCATGAGTGTGATCGGGTGTGCCGACCACGACCGCATCAATGTTCTTGGATTCCTTTTCGAGCATCTGCCGGAAGTCGCGATATTTGCGAACGTTTGGATATTTGGCCGCGCCGGTCTCAAGTAGTTTTTCGTCGACGTCGGCGATCGCAATGATATTCTGTGAGGACACTTCACTGATATTCGCACCGGCGCGCCCAGTCGATCCTACGGCAGCAATATTGAGCCGTCCGTTGGGGGATGCCGATTCTTTCGCCGCGGTTGGATTGACGTAATAACCCACGGCCACGGCACTCGCCGCAGCCGAGTGACCCAAGAAACGACGACGAGTGATACGTCTAGTCATCACGACATCTCCAAATAGTTGAAAGGGTTCAGCTCGGCAAGTGCTGGCCACAATAACGTCGTTGGCTCTAGATTGCAACGCAATAGAGGGCCCACCGGATCGACTCGCCCTACTAGGAGAAGGCGGTTATTCAGGCTTGAATCATCCGGTTTAGAAGCCGCACTTAATCGCCAGACCGCAAGCCACGATCGCCATTCCCGCTAAAGCGTGATTGAAGCGATCAAGCCGCTGCAGACCAACCGTGCGTGCTCCAAGACAAAGACCTGCCACCATTGCCACCATCGTCGTAATCGTCGCCGCAGCGAAAAGCAGCGTTACCACAACGACAGCCATCCAATGGGCGTTGGCTGCTGGATACATCAACATTGGAATGAGGGGCTCACATGGGCCATATAAGAAAACCAGGAACAAGGCCCATGGTGCAATCACACTTGTCTTGGCGGGTGGGCCTGCGTTGGTGGCTGGCGAATGTACGTGCAGATGTTCGGCATTGTGAGTGTGCGGATGGACGTGCAAGATGCCGTCTGAATGCGTATGCCAATGCTCATGGGAAACATTTCTCATAGCACGGATAAAGCCGACAACCATGTAAATCAATCCAAAACCTAACAACAACCAGCCGGCGATGTTGGCCCGAGCACTTTCTGTTGCGTCCATTCGCTCAACCGCCAAGCCCAAACCGATCCCCACAACACCTAAAACAACGGAACTGGCCACATGCCCCAGGCCGCAGAGGGTGGTTACTACCAACGTTTTGCGCATGGTCCATCGGCCCGCTTGCGCCATTGCCGCAAACGGCACATAGTGATCAGGCCCTACAACGGTATGGCCGACCCCAATCGCAATTGCCGTAAGATAAAGAAGCCCGAGTTCACTGGTCATGGTTCATCCGCTGAAAAGTTACGGAAGGAACACAGTATCAGGAATCGGGAAAGAAGACACCCGTGCTTGACGGATTCGGGCGTTACTTGGTAGTGGCAGGGTCGCCAGGCGTCGCGTTCGAGGCCGGGAGCTCGCGCTTGAGATTCCGTACGATGAATAGGACCAAGGAAGGTTTCTGATTCAATTTGGATTGGTCTATTACTGCGGACTCACTATCTCTTGTCACCGGTTTATCGGTTGGAATCTTGATCCTTGACGGTGGAACTTGAATTCCGTTCTTATGAGTCACTGGAGCTTTGGGATCCTCGGAAAACGGTAAAGGGGGTGTGGATATCGAAGGTGCTGTGATGGCGGCAAACGCACCTGGACCAGAATACAAGCCAGATCGAAATTGAAGCCGAAAGCCCTGATTATGCGTCGAACCAGACCTCGCTTTTGCGAATTGCTCCGCGGCCCGATGCAGGTGTTCGAACACATCTTGATCCTGCAACCCCAAAAGCAGATCGAATCGCAGCTTGGCTATCTCCGTCTTTCGCTCGCTTAGTGCACGTAATTCCAAATTCAGCGCCTGGTCCGCAGCAGGATCAAGAGCCATTTCGACATAAATGAGCTCCACATTATCCAAACGGTCTTGTTTATTTTGAATCGCTTCCTTTGGATCAACCAGCGGTTCATCGACCTTTACATCGCCCACAACACGATTCTGAAGGATCGTGCTTTCCAAGCGATCGTCGACCCTTAACGATTCCTCAACTCGAATTCCATACTTTCCAAGCAACGTTTCCAAAACACGCCGTCGTTGGCCAAGGGGCGTGATCGAGATATCAATCGATAACGTCCAGCGAGTCAATTTGTTCCGGGATGCATGTAATGCATGCGCCATCTCATCGGGATCTATGGGTGGATTAACGGGGATCTTAATTTTAGGGGGTGGTAACTTTGTAATTTCTGGCGATAGTGAGGAACGGAAGAAGATTACCCCTACGACCAATGCAGCAGCGGTCGAGGCTGCAAACGTCCGAAATAAAGCGCGCTTCCTAGAAACGGCGGGAAATAACTTTTGTAACGGTGAGCTCGCCGCCGCAGGGCTGGTGACTGGAAGGGCAGCAAGCTGTACTGTCTGAGCTTCTTCGGTTGCAACTGAAACCACGTTGGATGCGAACGCCTCGCTTTGTATGCGGCGTACGATTCGCTCACTGAAATCGGCTGGAAGCGAAAAAGTGGGAAGCAAATGCAACTGACTTCGCACGGCCAGCAACTCGTCGTGCAGCTTTCGATACTCGGCATTTTCCGCCAGCAATCGCTCGACGGTGGAGCGCTGATCGGCGGATAGCTCTCCGTCGATATAGCCGCCTATCAGTTCGTTTACATCAAAGTCCTGCATAACCCGGCCGCGAAAACCAACAAGTTGCTCAAAGCAAACCTGCCTTTTAAGTACTCATAAATCTTTCGTTTAACTTCAAAGTTTGAGACGCTGTCCCAAGTGAGGAAGTTCCTTCAGTTACGGAATATCGGGCGAAACAGCTCACACGCACTAACAGTTGCCATAATTGCGGAGCTTGTAGGGCGTGTCAAATCAATTGCGTAGCAAGCCGTAACTCTTTGTTCTTTTTGACGTTCCATCCGGTAATCAACTTGTCAAGATGGGTATCCCACCTGTCGTCAAAATTCCACTGAACACTGTTCAATATAAGTACAAGTGTACAAATGGATAACAATTTACTAAGGATCATCTATGGACTTAAGTGTGTTTTCCCGCGACGCGAAACCGCGTCTTTGACCCGCGTTGGCCTCCAGATAGGCAGCCAAAATGATCTGTGCGGCTAGTTTGTCCAATCGATTCTTCTTCTTATTGAACGAGAAGTTTTCTGCTGCCAAGAGGGTTGACGCGTCGCTCGAAGAAAATCGTTCGTCGTACAAACAGCACGGAACTGCCGTCACCTG
>JANNPR010000496.1:0-5107 GCA_031400345.1 Planctomycetota bacterium
TCTCGACTGCTGCAAAATGCGATCTTACTACCGTCGGTTGAATAGGCCCCTTCCGCGTCGTATCCAGGACTTTCAGTTAAACGACGTATAATCTGGCCGTCGAGTGATGCTTCGAAGAGATCCATATGAGGATCAAAATCCCACTGGTAACGGCGCCGCCGCCCCGATTTGCGGTCCTCTTCGATACGCTGCTTCTCAGCGGTTTCGGTTTGTTCCAGTTGCGGATCGAGGTGGCTCGAGGCAAACAAAATGCGTGACTCGGTCGGATGGAAAAAAGCACACGTTGTGCGCCCTCGCCCGGTGCTAATTCGTTTTGGCTCACCACCATCCAAATTCTGAGTGTAAATTTGATAGAACGGGTAGCCGTCACGGATCGCCTGAAAGACGATTTGCTTTCCGTCCGGTGAAAAATATCCTTCGCCCGCTTTGTCGAATCCATGCGTAATCTGTCGGATGTTCGATAATAGCTCTTCGGGAACCTCTTCAGCGGTCGCCACGGAGGCCCAAAGCAGCACTGCGGTCCAGAGTATAACTAACGGATTCCAGCCTTCCACGTTCGATATCCTTTTGAAAAATTCGGTGTACTTGTCGAACCGCATACAAACGCGCTCGCGGTACGATATCCCGGCGTATGGAAGTACCAGCCCGACTTCGCTCCGCCAACCCGACAGACTGGCCTTAAACCGGGTAACCGCTGGTCGACCCCCAACCCCGATGGCCGTAACCGGAGCTGACGGTATTATAGCGGCGGCATGTCATCCTTGTACGAGACCTGTGGCAGTACCAACTATGAAAATCTACACCAAAACAGGCGACGCCGGCGAAACGGGACTGTGCGCGGGACCGAGGGTCCGCAAAGATCACGTTCGTATCGATGCATACGGGTCCGTTGACGAACTCAACGCGTTCCTAGGTTTGGTTCGCTGCGAACGATTGCCACACGACCTTGATGCCATCCTGGAGCGAGTCCAGAATAGTCTGTTCTCGGTCGGGGCGGAGCTGGCAACACCACAGCCGAGAATATCTGATTCGACGCGTGTAACCGATGGTCAAATTGTCGACATGGAATTGGATATTGACCGTTTCCAAGCGGAACTGGCACCGTTGCAAGAATTTATTTTGCCGAGCGGCACGAAGGCGGCTTGCTTAATGCACGTCGCTCGTACTGTTTGCCGTCGTGCGGAACGACGTGTGGTAACCCTTACACATTCCACCAGCGACACCGTTTCCGATCGCCTCATTCGCTATTTGAATCGGCTAAGTGATCTGTTGTTCGTGATGGCGCGTGTCGCCAATTCACGAGCCAAAATTCCAGACGTGCCGTGGCGTCAATCGAAATAGTACAGCCGGGCATGGAATCACGCGGAGCGCGATAAGTTGAGCCATCATCCCAAATGTTGTATGGATAGGTGTATGTCGTACAGAACTCGTTTTGCAATTTTGCTTGAATGCCTCGTCGCCTGGAATGGCCAGTTCTGCACTCCCGTCGCTGCCGAACGTCAGGTCTACGACTCCGACCACGTCGCGGGAATTAGCCGGGTTGTTAAGGTTTCTAAAGCGGCCCTAGTGCACACCAATCAAATCTTTCCCCTGGCACGTTCTGGCGATTCTGTCGTCGAGACGGACCCTGCAGCGCAGGTCAATCGCGTTTTCGACAATCTCAAAGCCGCACTGAAGCTGGGAAAGAGCGACCTCGCCAGCGTCGTCAAGCTGAATATCTATGTAACCAACGCTGGCGTCATCGAGCCATTTCGCAAGGCACTGGCCAATGAGTTTCCCATGAATCCACCGGCAGTGACTTTCGTCACCACTGCACTACCCGTACCGCAAGCGCAGCTCGCCCTGGACGCCGTAGCCATTTCTCATTCACCTGACATCAAGGACGTGGTCCGGTTGGGTGACGCTACTGCGATTGGTTCCAGATTTGGTTCCGCGGTCTCCATTCTGCCGATTGGACCTCGAGTCTACATATCCGGCCAAGCCGAAAAGGGGGATGGCACATTAGCCGATGCGACTCGCTTAACCTTGAACAGTCTGCTCAATTCGCTGCGGTTCGTGAACTTGGATCGGTCGCACATAGTTCAACTAAAGGCATTTGTAACCCCCATGTCCGACATGTTGACCGTCGAACGCGAAACGCGAACTTTTTTTGATGGCCATATCGTTCCGCCTCTGATCGGTGTCGAATGGAAATCGACGTTGCCGATTGAAATCGAATTAATCGCAGCTTCGCCACCATCATTAAACGATCCATCGAATGTTGAATACCTGGCACCACCCCAACTCAAGCATTCGCCGGTTTTCTCACGGATTGCTCGCGTGAACCATCCGACTTCCATTTATGTTTCTGGCCTGTTGGCGGATGGTGTCGATCAATCTGCCGATCAGGAGGTTCGTGAGTTGCTTGTCGAACTTAGGCGTGCCGTTGAGCGAGCGGGCAGCGACCTACGTCATTTGGTGAAGGCTACCTACTACGTTACGGATGATCTCAGCAGCAATGGATTAAACAAACTGCGACCCGAATTCTACGACCCGGAACGTCCGCCGACGGCCTCCAAAGCGTTCGTACAAGGGGTAGGTCTGTTGGGCCATCGTATAACTCTCGATATGATTGCGGTTCCAAGAGAATAGGGCACTCGAACGAACGCAGTCGAATCAGTCACTCCGCGCTCACTACCGTGACCTCAAGTCGACCCAGAACCTGAAACACCGGCAGGAATACATTAGCATCATCGCCGACTTGCAGGTTGGAGGTTGCGAGTTTCAGATAGGCTGCGGTTGTCCCGCCCCGACCGCGAGTTCCGTCCAAAGGAATCCAGTTATCTTCGATCCAAACTTCATTCCACATATGGAATGCGAAGGCAGAATCTGCAGCTGAATAAACCAAGCCAACCACAATTCGAGCAGGAATTTGACGGTAGCGACAAATGGCCGCCAACAGCACCGCATGTTCGGTACAATCACCTTCAAGAGTCTCAGCCACCGTGGCCGCACTAGCTAAAGCGGGAGCGAACTGCTGCGATCGAACATTTTGCCGTACGAGTTGCTCCAAGGCACAGGCAAGCTTCCATGGATCGGGCTCGTTTGGCACCTTACTCGCCAGCTTAACCACCGCCGGATGATTACTTTGGATCCGGGCATTAGGTGAGCGATCTGCATCGCTGGGCGCGATTGGTTTGGGCGAATCAACCAATAGCCTTGTATCCGGACGAACCGATCTAACGTCCACTTCAGCATTTCGTTGGTCGACAACCGTCACTTGCTGAGACTGGTCTGAGGGAAAGAGCGTTGCGATGTCCCCTTCGTCATCCTCAGCGACTAATGAAACTTTGTAGACGACATGGTGCTTGACTGCCAAATCTCGCGGTGGATTGTGAACTTTCACAAGTGTCGCGTCACCCAAATCGAATTTGGATTTTCCAGACCCAGCTCTCGCTCGCTCGGCAGTCGTCCGATACGAAATTTGCCCGATAGCAGGCACCTTTGACTTGAGAATTGCACCCGCCGGATCCGTCCAGATGATCGACTCGATACGATGCTGGCCGAGTTCCAGAGTGACGGCGACTCGCAGCAATTCTTTAATCTCACCTAATAAATCTGTTTTTTCATAGTCGACGGCCCGCATCGTCTGCGTTCCCACCTGGTTTAGGACAGGTACGAGTGCCGTTACTTTCCTCAGTTCTCCTGGTTTCAGGGGTTGCCTACGGAGTGACTGTTCCACGGCATAAGTGCCGCCCCAGTCTGGTTTCCAGTCCAACGTAGTTTTCTGTGTCGTTCCTCTTGCCGAGATTTCGAGCATGAGCGTGCTGTCCTGAACATTTCCTGTAGTGATCTCGAGATCGGCACCAGACGACGTTTTCGACTCAAAGGATACGAGCCTGCCGCCCGTGGTTTCGATGCCAATTGTGTTTAAGTTCTGCGTTACGGTCGTGCCAAATCGCTTCACCGACATTTCACTTTCTGTTTGGATCCGCAACGCCGGCACCTGACCTTTGTCCAGTGGCGTAATCGTTATATGTGTCCAACCGACTTGAGCATCACCAATGAAGTCCGCGTACCAGAATTCGTTTTCGGCTGAAGCGGGTTGAACCGTGCGCGCTTCGGACTGTGGCGACCGAATTGAAGGAGTTTTGTTCTCGGATGCATTAGGCCCACAACCTATTAAACTGGTCAAGCAGCCGATTATTGCCGCTACGATGGTTAAGTTCGGGATTCTAAAATCAGCTACGTTCACTGGTATTCTCCACATCAAATCGCGATCCTGATATCAGAGGACGACCGTCATGCAAAGCGGACAATTTAGAAGTTCGGTGCTCTAAGTTTCTTTGGGATTGTGCGACTAAGGGCTGCAACGTCCGGATATTTGAATCTGTTGTTCAGAGCGACTCGACTAGAACAACAGACCCGTGCGGTCTCTCGTTCGACATACACAACTTGCCGAATCGTCGTGGAAGCTGCGGGGCAATATACCAAATCTCGCGCCAACCTTTGCCTCGCCCGTGCGAACGACACTTCCTTTTTGCGGACGGGCGAGGTTCTTTCTGGGAATGAGCCTGTGGTCAAAACCAGATGCTACATTTCCGTAGACCAGGTCGGCGTGACGCAGCGAGTTTTCGGGTCGAACCGATTCTGCTGTTTCCGCTAATCGATTGGATTCGCCCGACTTTGTCTGACGAGTATAGAGCCTTAACTAGGAGCGAGATTCGCAGTATTTCCTGAAAACTAAGAGTCAGGGGAAACGCGTGAATTTGGCGGTGGTAAAGGCAGCTCGACTGAATTGTTCCATACAGGTGTTGCGGATGTAGCTTTGGAGCGGCTGCAATGCGTCACCAAAACGTAACCTAGATTGGATATAGGTACTGTGTTTTTCCGAGCTGTCCCCTCGTAAAGGCACCCGCTGTTAATACTACTGAGGTTTACGATGGGCTTTTTGAAGCGAATCATGGGCAAACCAGCTCCCGAGAGTGAAACGGCAGCGCCGCGTCGCAGCAGCTTTGAACGACTCACCGAAGAACAATTGGAGGCCCATCTGGATGTTAAGCGATATGGTAATTTCTGCCTAACGGACGCCGTGCGGCCATCCTTCGACTTACAGATAATCCCACAG
>JANNPR010000521.1:0-6149 GCA_031400345.1 Planctomycetota bacterium
GTTTTATGGCAACGGTTGACGCTGCTTGCTGAGTCGCCGTCAAGGAATCCGCCGTTGTTTTCACGGGAACTGAGAAGTCCGTTACGGTTTTGACCGCAGCCGCCAACTCGGCGGCAAGAGCAACCGATCGAACCTTGAATATTTCGGCGGCTTGCGCCAAATCTTTCTCGCCTGCCAACTTGATGGCCGCTTCTTGGGCTTTCTGTGCAGCTTCCGACACAGCCGCCGCAATCTCCTGCTTCGCCGTCTGTTTCTTTTGCGCATCGGCCAGTGCGGCAGCCGCAGCCTCCGCCGCCTTTTTGGCTTCGGTTACAGCCGCGTTCGCTTTGTTCATCTCTTCAGTGATGGGAGCAGCCGTCTGAAGCGCCTGCTTGACCCCTTCCGAGTGCTTTTTGGTTTCCTCACTCGACTGAGCAGCCAGGGTCGCCAACTTTTCATGTTCGGCTACCGCAGCCTCAACCAATGCCGCTACGACTTTAGCCTGCTCGGCAAAACCGGTTGCCGGAATTTCCAATGCTCGTTGATACGTCTGGGATAAAGCCACTTCGCGCAAGAAGGCCCGAACATCGAACTTTAGAGCTACAAATTCATCCGCTAGCACATCTAGCAGTTGGCCGTGGGAGGGGGGATTGTCGTAGTGGTTCATTTCCAAGGGATCCACGAGCCCGGCACCAAGCATGTGTGCCCACAGACGGTTGGCAATGTTGCGATTGAAGGCGCGGTTGCTGCCACTGGCCGCCAACTCCGCCAATTTGAGACGGCGGCTGTATTTCGGAACGGGCCGCACGTTTTCGGCCGGGGCCACTGAATACTCTTCACCTTTGTTAAACGATGGCTCGGTTATTTCACTATCACCCGGTAAACGTGGAACAGTTCTATTGCTCTCCTTGGTAAACACGGAGGTGAAATTCACGTCCCCCTCAGCCTTGTCGGCGACAAAAACTTTCTTTTCCTTGTCGGTAAACAAATACGATCGATTCATGAATGCATACAGGCCGAAATAGTCGGCTTGCTTGAAACCATCAATGCTCGGATGGTCATGGCATTGTGCACACGTTAAATCCATGCCGAAGAATATCCGTCCGATGTCGCGGGCGAGGGTATTGGTTTCGACTTCACGATCCAGCACAAATTTGGCCGCTGGCCGCAGGTTAGCGTCCATCCCATCTGACGAGAGGAGTTCGCGTACTAACTGGTTGTAAGGTTTGTTGGCGAGGAACGAATCGAACAAATATTTCTGCCACTCGGCTATTTTTACATGTTTGTCGCCCCGTCGCTCCATCAACATCACATCGAATACACTCGACATGAATCGGGCGTAATCAGGCGAATGCAATAGTCGGTCGATAACCGCCCTTCGTTTATCAGGCGAAGCGTCCGCCAGAAAGGCACGGGCTACCGACGATGGCGGCGTCGTGCCAGTTAAATCTAGATATACGCGGCGCAGAAAATCGAGGTCGCCGACGACCGGTGCAGGACTTGATCCCTCCGACGATCCAATTACCTGGTCAATCCGAACGTGTAATGGCTCTCCGGCTTTGCCATTCACCGTCCCGATTAGAAGAAGTGTCAAAACAGTGCAACAGCTGCCAATTCGACGCAAACGTCCTGACAACCGGATAGATCTACTGATACTCGGGAGCAGGGAATGAAATTGCGGGACGTATCGCGTAGATTCGTTTTTGACGATTCCATATCCTTGCCACTGAAAGTCATGCAGGCAAATCATCAGTCAAACCACCTCATGGTTGGTGGGGCAGCTTCCTAGCCGCTAAATAAACAGGTGGGATTTTGGGACTCGCGTTACGAGTCGGCAGGGCGAGTCTTGGCCGTCACGGGCCAAACACTCATCAAGGCACATGGATATGTTAAGTGTCAAACGGAGTGTTGGTCAAGTTCGACACAGCGAATCAGGCTAGAGTCGGACGTGATTGTAGTAGTGCAACAACAATTACCGCGACTACTACAATTACCGCGACGTCGCTCGGCGAGATTTAGCAGTTTTTGAATTCTGACCCGTTTGCGTTAGCGGCAAGTAGCGGTAGTAGACCTCTAAGCAAAGGGCACCAAGGGCTGTACTGTAAACGCGGCCTCCGTAACTTCCCCAGATCGCATCCGGGTCCCAACTACCCGAGGTTGTGCCATCCATTCGCTGGCTTGTGAGCAGAGTCGCTTGCAAAGATTGGTTCCATCGTTGCCAGCCAGAATCTTGCACTTGGAAAAGTGCCAACGTGCCGTAGTACCAGTTGTAGAAATTGGCGCGTTTCGGGTTGGGTAGATCCTGCAAGATAAAGGAAACAGCCTCGCCGAGTATCGCCGAATCGCCATATTCGCCGAGGAAAACTCGGCAGGCCAGGGCTTCGGCGGTCATCGTGGTCGAGGGTCGTTCTCCTGGCCGATAGCTGGCAAGTGCTCCTTTGGGTCCCGATGAAGCGGACTTTAAGAACCTGCGCATACCGGTCCACGTCCGACCCGGTACCTGAATACCACCCAAATCAGCACTCTTCAGGGCCATGAGTTGCCAGCCAAACTGGCTCATGTCACCGGGATCGCCGGGCAGGTATCGCCAACCGCCGCTCGGTAAGTGCTGTGCACGAATCGTATATTCCGCAGCGCGCTCGACCGCTTCTGCCAAGCGATCGTCACCGGTCATCACATACGCCTCGCTAAGTGCCAGCATGGCCATACCATGGCAATACATTCTCGCAAAAAGTTCTGCGTCACCTGCCAAACTTCCGTCCGCAGACTGACTGCGGATGAGAAATATAAGACCGCGTTCGACGGTTCGGCGGTAATCGCCGGATAGGTGCGTCTCCCCTGCGGCTAAGAATGCGAGTACGGCTAAAGCGCTGACGCCCGTATCGGCTTTAGCGCCGGCGCCTTGTCGGTCATGTCCTAGCACACTGATCTCCCGTCCGGCACCGAAACGGTCGGCATCCCAACGGCCGTCCTCACTTTGGTTTTTTGCCAGCCATTGCAACGCGCCATTAACCGCGGCTTCGGTCCGCTCACTACCGCCATATTGCAGAGCGATCTGTAGACGCTTTTGCGATTGTCGATTGGCATAGACTTGGGAAGTGGCTCCTGCCGGATCGTTTGGCTCGGTAGCTTGAATGGAAGGCTTTGCTTCCACTTCGTTCGCACGATTTGGTTGCGCGGCCGCCTTTGGACTGTCCGCTGCCTGGACTTTGTTGACTGTCGACGAGTCCGTTTCGCCGCTTGCCGACAGATTCTCTCGCCGGTCGGGAAGAACGGCGGGATTCTCGTCGACGGTGGCTGGCTCATGGATGCGTTGCGGTTCTGCTTTTGCGCCAGGCGATGCTTCGGCCAGCGGTTTCTCGCCCGGCGTGCTAACCGGGTCACGCGCCGGAGGCGCGACGACGTCGGCAGGAGGATTCAACGGAGGTTCTTCGCGTTCGAGCAGAGCTGGCGGGGTGATAGGTGAGCTCGGCGGACTTGCCCGGGATTTGGAAGCTGCCGCTCTGATTTCGGCAGGATCACTTCGTAACGCTTCTGGTGTGAGCGGCGCAGTAACTGGCTGAGTGCTCAGCTCCGATTCCGTGTTCCGAATCGCATTGTCATCTGGGATTGGTTCGGGATTCGCATCGGTAGTTGCGGCCATGCCCGGGTCTAAAGGAGTGGCGTCAGCGATCGGCATCGCCATCGACCATTCGCCCTCTGCAAAGCTGACAGGAATTGCTCCGCCCCAGCCACCGGAAGGGTGGGAGACGAGAAGTTCGGTGTCGTAGGCGTAAATAAAAAGAAGTAAATGCGCGAATACCGACAGAGCAATGCATTTCGAGACTGGCTTTACCTGTCCCCAGCGGCTACGAGACAGCACCAATAGAGCAATCGTTAACAGGGTAACGCCAGCAACGATCGTCGCGCCAAGCGTGCTCAGACCACGAATGCTTAGCGCGCTGAGAATGACCGGAGGCCACATCATTGCCCCGACCATGAGCTTATCGCTCCCGTTTTGCCAGCTTGACTGAGACACCAATATCAGAGACGCCGGACTGCCGACAGGCTGCGAGCACATCGGTGAATCTCTGCAGGGGAACCTCAGCATCGCCCCGAACAACGACACTGAGCTGCGGGTTGCGTTGCTTTTCTGCTGCGAGACATACGCTCAGTTCGGCGTCCGTAACGGTTTCGTTGCCAAACGTAATAGTACTGTCGCGATAGATATTAACGGCCTTTTTTTCAGGCGTGGGGGTTAATCCTTTGACGTCGCCGACTCGGGGAACGTTGAGCCCAATTTTTTGTTCGTTTGTAGAAAACCGAGTCGCCACCATGAAGAAAATCACGAGCAATAGCGCCACGTCGATCATCGACGTCAAATTCATCGTTGGCGGCTCATCAAGCTGTGTCTTGAGAGGCATTTAGGCCGCCTTTGCTTTTTTGGCGCGGGCAGCTTGCTGATCGAGTTCGCGCTGCCAAGAGTCTGAGGCAATTTGTTCCACGATCTGCTGGCCGATTGAATCCAGCTCCATGATCAGTCGATCGACACGCCCCAGGAAGAACAGGTAGGCAACGAGCGCCGGAATGGCGACGGATAAGCCAGCAGCGGTCGCGATCAGCGCTTCGCCGATCCCCCCTGCCAACAGTTCAGGCCGCCCCATGGCATCCTCCGAGGCAATGGTGTTGAACGATCGGATCATACCGCCTACCGTACCCAATAAGCCGAGTAAAGGGGACAGCTGCGAGATACCATTGAACATTCGCAGATTGCGTCGGAGTTCGTTACTGACTCGTTCGCCAGCGTCAATAATAGCTTGCTCAACCTCGACGGATGTCCGTCCCCATTTTTTAACGGCGGCCGCGAAAATATCTGAAACGGGGCTACGATTCTCTTCACATAGGCGGACTGCTTCTTCGCGCGTCAATTGACGATCGCGAAGCTGTTCCAGAAAACGCGCTACAAACGGGCGGGGAATTACGCGTCCGCGTCGCAGGGCAATTAGGCGTTCGAATACAAATACCGTTAGCAAAAAGGAACTGAGAGCAATGGGCACCATCACCAGGCCGCCGTCGCGAATCATGTCCAATAAACTCTTCCCGGTCACAGGTGCTTCGTCGACCGATGGAATATTTACAATTGCAGGTTCGGTGGCGTTAGCAGGATCCGCCCGCGTTGTATCTTGCCCAGGCAGAACTATTTGGCTGCTGGCGAGCGCTGCCAGCACTAAAACAACCGGGAACGTGATCTTGCAAATACCTCGGGTAGGGAACCAGCTCTTCACGTTTGTTGCTCCACGATCTCGACGCTATTTAGCTCGGCGGAATTTCGCCTTACGCAAGAGTTGCCCAAGCGCGTAGTGTCCCCTCCTTAAACTAGCGCGTATGGTATGTATCGGTCTATCGACAATAAGGATTCCATTGATTTTCCCGATTTTGCGGGTGGAGGTAATGTTGTAGTCGCACATTCCGAGTGCCGCAGATCGACGGCGCACGCAGCATGCCTTCTACAGCGGGGTGGCACGTCCCTGAGAAGCGACGAACGAGCGTCGAAGGGCGTGACCAAACGGTCGACGGAGTGTGCCTACTACAGCGAGTTACCAGCGATCCCTTCTTGGAAAGTTTTTCGTGGAGCTATCAATGGACGAGTTCTCGGCATTACAAAAAACGATGGACGCCGCAATTCGCAGTGGTCAGGTTTCTACGCCAGTTTCCGTCGATCTGTCGTTCGGCATGATGGACAGCACGTTGGACAGTCGCGTGAGTGCGTTAGCTCGCTTGTTGGAGCTGGCTTCTTCTTGGCTCGGAAGTTCGGTGGTCCATTTGGCGGTCATGCAGAGCAAGCAGGAAATTAACCTCAGCCTTCTCGCCAAATTTCAGCATGGCCAATCAGCGGTCCTTTCTGTCTTTACTTGCAAATCGAGCGGCCTGAGATCGCATGCCGTTGTTTTCGGGTCCCGGGGTCAACTCAGTTGGGAAGGGTCGCATGATCTGTTCGACAGCGACAACGCCCGCTCAGTTGCAACACATGCGTCGCGAAAGCTTGAAGAAACGATCCGGGAATCACTGCGGATAAGCAGCGTCGCTGGCGAAAGCCGTTCGGAATCTACCCTGACGCTTGTCGGATCCTCTGGTCACTGGGACGGCACTGTCTGGCCAACGAAGAGTCAGAAGCCTCTGCCATGCCGACC
>JANNPR010000612.1:0-1754 GCA_031400345.1 Planctomycetota bacterium
GTGGTCGTCCGGCCAGCGTTCCGCCTCCCGGTTCGACGCCGCAGGACGCAATGACGGCGGCGGAGCCAGCTGCGCTGCCCAGCGCTGCCGTGGGCTGGCAGGTTTTATCGGATGTTGGGCCGCCTACTCCCACACGCATACTCAAACGCGGCAATCCCCTTGCGCCCGGCGATGAGGCGGCAGCTGGGTTCCTTAGCGTCTTATCTTCCAGCAGCGATGCAGCCACGCTTCCCAGGGGAACCGAATCTGCATCCACCAGCCGACGACGGCTTTCGCTGGCGCGATGGCTAACGGATACACGTCAGCCGGCGGGAGCACTCGCCATTCGAGTGCGAATCAACCGCGTATGGCAGCAGCTTTTCGGCAAAGCACTCGTCGAGACGGCCGACAACCTAGGCCTCACAGGCGCCACGCCTTCACACCCTGAACTATTCGAATGGCTGGCCAACGAGTACGCGTCGGGTACGCAGGAGCTCAAGCCCTTTTTGAGACGGATTCTAATCTCGTCCGTTTATCGTCAGTCGTCTACCAACAGCGATGAACGGGCGCGACGGCTGGATCCGGATAATCGGCGGCTTGGGCGGCAAAGACTGCGACGTTTGGAATCCGAGGCAGTTCGCGACGCGATCCTCGCCGTCAGTGGCACCTTGGACACCCGCTTGGGAGGCGAACCTATTCCAGTGGAACCGCGCCCAGATGGCTCGTTCGTTGTGAAGCTCCAGGGTTTGCCGGCAAATACAAGTCCTGATCGACGTGGTATTTATCTACTGGCGCGCCGCAACTACCACCCCACCTTGCTCAGCGCATTCGATCAACCGAATTTGACCACGAACTGCACCACCAGGCAGGTGTCCGCAGTGGTGCTGCAATCGTTAGCGATGCTAAACGATCAATTCGTATTGGACCACGCCGAGGCAACGGCATCGCGAGTCATTTCGTTAGCAGGCGCTGATCCCGAGAAACGCCTGAGCGCAGCATTCCAATTCGTATTAGGGCGTACCCCGAAAACCTGGGAAATCGCCGAATGTCAGGCCATGATTCAAAAGGAAATCGACTGGCGTCAACGAAATGAACCCGCATGTACCACTGACGAAGTGTCCAGGCGTGCGCTGGTGCGACTTTGCCACACGTTGCTCAACACGAGCGAGTTTCTTTACATCCCTTAAAACGAATCGCTCCCTGCACGATGACCGAAAAACGCATCCAATCAGCAGTCGTCGCGCAGCCCGGTTTTCCAATTCCGTTGCCGTTGCCCAATCGCCGCGAAGTTCTGCAAACCTCGGCACTGGGGTTCGGATCGCTGGCATTGAATCATCTATTTTCCCTGACAACGACTCGGGCCAGCCCGAGTCGCGATCAAGGCCAGATGCCTCACTTTGAGCCTCGAGCAAAAGCGGTAATCATGTTGGTCCAGAACGGTGGTCCGAGCCAGATGGATCTTTTTGATCCCAAGCCCGAACTGGCGACTCGAGCCGGTAAGACCATGTCTGTCGAAATCTTTCAGCAAGGCAATTCCGATAAACTGATGGCGTCACCGCTCAGCTTTCGACGATACGGTCAATGCGGCCTGGAAATGTCCTCGATCTTGCCGCATATCGGAAGTATGGCGGACGAGTTCTGTTTAGTACGGTCGATGTTCTCCGAGCACAATAATCACACGGAAGGTCTCATCCTGCTGAACACTGGCAAGATTTTTCCGGGGCGGCCCGCATTGGGGTCTTGGGTGAGCTACGCATTGGGTTCCGAGAATCACA
>JANNPR010000727.1:0-3435 GCA_031400345.1 Planctomycetota bacterium
TGGAACTTGCCCTCAGTTCGACTACGACGGCGATGGAGTGTATCGTTTTTGTCAAAAGAGCCGTGCCAATTGCGCTGCTGGCATTGTTTTGGTGTGTCGAGACGTGGAGACCATTCTTCGACCAGCGCCAAGGCCGATGGAAGCACGCTGCTCGAAACCTTGGATTCAGCGTCTTCAATACGCTAATCCTAGGCATGACATTCGTATCGGTGACAATGATGGTCGCTAACTGGACTGAGCAAAAACAGTACGGTTTGCTCCACGCCATCGGCGTTTCCCGACCGTTGCAATTTGGGCTCGCGCTGGTGCTGCTCGATGCCTGGATGTATGTCTGGCATCGAGCCAACCATGCAATCCCGCTACTTTGGCGATTCCATCGGATGCACCACAGCGATCGACATATGGACGTAACCACGGCGACTCGCTTCCATCTGGGAGAGCATGTTGGTTCCTGGGCGCTGCGACTGGGCTTGATTCCCCTCTTGGGTTTGGAGATTTGGAACCTAATAGTTTACGATTCGTTGGTCCTCGCCATTACGCAGTTTCACCATGCCAATATCTCCATCGGGCCACTCGATCGCGCCTTGCGGTGGCTGATCGTCACCCCGTCCATGCACAAAGTCCATCATTCGGCTTGGCAGCCTGAAACGGACTCAAATTATTCGACGGTTCTTTCGGTATGGGATCGGATGGCAGGCACATTCCGCATGCGACTGGATCTCAAGAGCATCACGTTCGGGTTGCATGCTTTTGCCGATCCTGCGTCGCAAAGCTGGTGGGGTATGTGGAGAACTCCACTTATGAATCCCACCTCTGACAGTGCGCTAGAGACGTCGCAAACACCTGGACATTCCTCCCAGGGATCAGACGACCCGCCTGTTGAGTAATTGGGTTTGATTTTGTGTTTTGGTTCCGCAAATGCGCAGCAAGTACTGCAGACCTCCGGTGCACTTGACGAGTCATTTGGTCGAATAAGAAGGCTGGCAACTAACTGCATTATGGCGGCGAGAAGAAAACTGCTGAAGGTTCTATTCACTCATCAGTTCAGGCCTTCAACAATTTCGAGACCTTTCATGTGCGAATTGGTTTCGGAAAACGCGATTAACTTTTCCTTCAATTCGGCATCCGCTTTGGGGATGAGAAACGTACACGTTCGGGTAGTGGTGTCAGGTTTGATATCTGCGATACCATCGATCGCGGACAATTCGCCTCGAACTGAGGCGGCGCAGCCCCCTCACGTCATGAACGGCAGTTTAAGTTTGACGAGAGTCATCGAAGCAAGTTCAGTGTTTGATTGTTCGGGCGTGTTCTGACGGGCTGTCGGCATTGAAGTTTTGGTCGAGGTTGGTGCATCACATCCCATAAGGACGAGGGTGAGCCCAATCGCGAACCCATGGCGGGCTTTCATCGCATTTTTCCTGATTACACGGTAAGTTTTTACGTAGCTAACGATCCGGACCAGTTCCGATCGTTTTGACCTAAGATCGAAACGACGGATTTATTCTATCCATTGATTCGGCTGCGCCGAGTCACCGAGATTCATTAAACCTGCCGAGTTGCCTGGAAACCGATTTTACTTCGATCGCAATTGGCGACGCAAACGTTTTCGTAGTCAGGCGTTAGACCCCCTTACACCAGAGAGATTAGGCCACCGCCAAAGCTAAAAGTAAGTTGAATTTGGCATCTGGCTCGGCCTGTTTAACTGGAAGGTATGCGGTCAGAATTCCGCGGGCGTGCAGTTCGACGCGAAGACGATCAACAGAAACGGTGACGTGCATCCGCATGGCTGCTGCGACGGAGGGCTTCTCATGATCTCGCCCGCCAAATCAGGCGACGCATTGATTTCTCTTTTGAAGTAGCGACTCCCGCTGGCCGAAAGCGCGGTTAAACTATGTCTTCATGTGGCACCGTGAACTCGGTGTTTTCTTCAACGCTGCTGTATCACCTACCCGAGGTCCGTCATGAATCAACGATCGTTGCCAGCCCTACTCAAGCTCATCGGAGGTGCACTCGCCCTTGTGTGGCCGGCACTGGCGGATCAGGCAGTCACCGCCGACGATGGCTCGACCCCGCAGCAAATCTTCCAGCGGCGGATCATGCCGATCTTCAAGTCATCGAATCCATCGAGTTGCACGCAGTGCCATTTGGCAAGCGTGGATCTGAAGGATTACATCCAGCCAACGCACGAAAAAACGTTCCTTTCGCTCCGCGACCAGGGGCTCGTCGATCTCGACAAACCGGAGCAGTCGAAGATCCTCGGGCTGATTCAGATGGGCAAGCGCGACACTCCCGCCGCGGCGCTGATACACGAATCGACACGTAAGGCGGAATACGAGGCGTTCGCAGAATGGATCAAGGCGAGTGCCCTCGATCCGCGGTTGCGCGACGCGCCGAAACTCGCCGATACCGACCGGGGCGGTCCGGAGCGTCCGGTCGAAGTCATCCGCCACACTCGCAAGGATCGGCTGCTCGAATCGTTTACGCAGAACATTTGGGCGATGCGTTTCCGTTGCATGACCTGCCACGTGGAAGGTTCGCCGGATAATGAGAAGCACAAGAAGGAGCATGGACCTCAAGTCGCATGGATGAAGGCCGCCGGCCCGGAAGCGACGATGCGGTATCTCGTCGAAGAAACCGATCTGATCGACACGGACAACCCGGAGCAAAGCCTGCTTTTGCTCAAGCCGCTGAACGAAGTTAAGCACGGCGGCGGCAAGAAATTCCTCGCCGGTGATTTGGGTTACAAGGCATTTCGCACCTGGATCGAAGACTACGCGGCCATAGCCAACGACAAATACACCCGTGCAGAAGACCTGCCCAAGCCGAACACCAAGCTCGACCAATTCGGCAGCGAGATTTGGTTCAAACTGGAAAACACGCCGCCGGAGTGGGGCGATAAGCTACTACTCGTCCGCCTATTCGCCTGGGACGAACAGAAGAAAAGTTGGGAAGACGAGCCGATCGCGACATCCGATCGAGGCGTGTGGGGAAAAGGTCGCGTCTGGCAACACAACCTCGTTCTGCTCGCCCCCCGCGGTTCGAAGTTGGCAGGTGCCTGGCAACGTGGCAGTCAATCACTGCCCAGCGGCCGCTACCTGGTCAAGGTTTACGTCGATTCAAAAGATACACTCGCAAAGCAGTGGAACGCAGCCATGGACGAATCTGACTTCGTGGGACAAACCGATTTCACTTCACGTTGGCCCGCAGGTTACGGCCAGATGACGACCGTCAACGCAGGTCAGTTGCGTTGAAATCCCCGCATTGTGTTATTCTAGCCTTCGGTTATTGCTTGCCGTGCCTACATTTTTCGCCAGTCTTGACCGTATCCTCTTCACTACTCTGTGTGTAAGTGGCCCAGCTGTGCTTGTAAGCATGCTGATTGGAGTGCCGCTCGGTGTCTGGCTCGGACTTGCAAAGTTTCCCGGAAAATCGTGG
>JANNPR010000652.1:0-2015 GCA_031400345.1 Planctomycetota bacterium
CACAACGCTGTCGCAATTCTGTCGAGGAACAAAAATAGGATAAATGCAATTTCTATTGACATGACCAAACTGCGCAGGCCAGGGTGGGACAAGCGGAGCGCGGGACCACCAAGGACCAGCAGGCAAGGCAAGGCAAAGACAAAATGCAAAATGCAAAGTGAAAAATGCAAAATGGAAAATGCAAAATGGAAAATGAAGTGCGGCGTCTGCGCGTCCTCGGAATCATTTTACATCTTTCATTTTTCACTTTGCATTCGTTTCCGTTTTTCAGTTCCAACTGGTTATTGGTGGGCCGACGCTCGCTGCGCGAGCTGGTCCCACCCTGCTGCGGGGCTGCCAGCCTCCATCACCTCCGCCGCCAGTTGCCGGTAGTCTTCCGCCCCGTGAGATGACGCCGAATACTGAAATATCGACTGGCCAAAGCTCGGTGCTTCTGCGAGGCGTATATTCCGGCGAATGCGGGTTTGAAAACAAACGGCCTGAGCCCACACGCTGGTGTCACCTTGTCGAGTGAAGAATTCTTCGACGTCCGCACTGACTTCGGCGGCTAAACGTGTACCCGAGTCGTACATGCATAGCACCACACCGGTGAGCCGAAGTGTTGGGTTGAGACGTTGAGAAACCACATTCATCGTGCGCATCAGCTTGCTCAGACCGTGCAGCGCTAAAAAATGCGGCTGCAAAGGCAAGATTACTTCGTGCACGGCTGCCAACGCGTTTAACGTCAGAATTCCCAGGGATGGCGGGCAGTCGACGATCAGAAAATCATAGTCACCTGTTCCCTTCGCCAATTTGTCCCTGAAAATCGATTCACGTCCCACTTCATTGGCCAGTTCCAATTCGGCGGCAGCCAAATCCAAGTGCGACGGAACCACCCAAAGGTTTTCGTGTATTCGATTAGTAACCTCGATGAATGTCGCGTCGGACGTGAGCACGTGATAGATCGATTGGTCTTTCTCGCCCAAAGCAAGACCAAGGTGTAATGAGGCATGGGCCTGGGGGTCGAGATCGACCAGGCAGACACGTTTCCCCATCTCAGACAATGCGGCGCTGAGGTTTACCGCAGTTGTCGTCTTTCCCACTCCACCTTTTTGATTGATGATGGCAATGGAACGCATGAATACAGAACTCCCTTACTAGTGGACTGGTCTTGCCGACCCATCATGTAATATTTATGCGACGGCCTGTACGGCGGATTTTGTGCCTTGTGATTCGACAGCTGTCGAATCGAGGGCGGATTATAGACGTGTTACTGGAAACCCGCCTAGATCTTTCTCGGGGACGCGATTGGTCAATGGGGCAAAATGGGCTAAGATTGCCCCGCACCATAGTGTTGGGTCGCTAGCGATCTTGTAAATAGCTGGTCGAACTCACGAAACGATACGGGGAGTTAGTTGGATGCGACAAGTGGGCTCGTTAGCGGATCAACAAGCGGCAGTGCGTTTCACTGCTTTTCTAGTAGTACAGGGGACCGACGCCATCGTGGAAAAGGATCCCACGGGCTGGGCGATTTGGGTGCGAGAAGAAAACCACATTAACGAGGCCCGGGAAGCTTTTCAGGAGTTTCAACGCAACCCGCAAGATGCCCGATACAACGGGGTCGAACAACAAGCAATCAATTGGCGACGTGATGAACAGCGCCGTCGGGAAGAGTCCCGAAAAAATGTAGTCACCATGTCCCAGCATTGGCGTACTGGCATGGCTCGCAGAGCCCCTGCGACGTTCATTCTGATCGCAGTATGCGTGCTAGCAAGTATTTTCACGGATTTCGCAAATAACAAAGAGAATTGGAGACAGCTCTCGTTTACTGACCAGTCCGAACTGTCAGGTGAGCCTTCGTTTTCAGGCGACGGCGATTTATTTGGTGCAATAGGCGAGGGTGAAGTTTGGCGTCTTATTACTCCTATCTTCGTACATGGATCCTGGATGCATCTGGTGTTCAACGTCTATTGGGCGTGGGTTCTGGGATCGCAAATTGAAAATAAGAAGGGGACACTCACTTACCTTTACCTCGT
>JANNPR010000657.1:0-2792 GCA_031400345.1 Planctomycetota bacterium
GGTGGGCGTGCCCCCGCCCTTTTCAATCTGCCTTTAAACCGCCGCCCCCCGCCTCCCGACTGCCAACTTCGTTGCGCGCTACACCTAGCTGCATCAAACGTCGTTCGACTTCACTGCGCTGCGCGGCGCCGTAGGTTTGGAAAGGGTCCGCCATTCGGTCCTCGCAGATCCCCAACAGCGACAAGGCGCATTTCAAACTCCGTGCAACCGAAACAAAATCCCCACCCACGTCGTACAACGTTCCCAGCTCCATGACTTGCTTCTGCAGCTCGGCCACTCGACTCGTGTCTTTTTTAAGTGCGGCGTCATAAATATCTGTGAATAGTCGAGGGAGCAAATTAGCACCGCCGTTGACACCCCCATCGCCACCTAACAAAACGGCTTCCGCTGTGAGATGCTCGGGGCCAATTAGAAATGTCCAATCAGACCGAACCGAACGAAATTCAAGGAGTCGCTGAAACTGCGCGATATCCCCGCAACTGTCCTTGACCCCGGCAATGTTGGGATGCTTTAGGCAACCTTCCACAGTCCGAAATTCTATCGCCGTTTTTGTGCACACCGGCATGTTGTACAGATAAACTGGCAAGGGCGATGCATCAGCCAACTCAAGAAAATAGCGAGTCAGATCCGTTTGACTCATCGGAAAGTAATAGGGCGGTGCCGCGACAACTCCCGCTGCCCCGCACCCGCCTGCAAACTCACTTAGCTGCACCGATTCGCCAAACGACGAATCCGTCACGCCCACCAATACGGGCACTCGTCCCGCTACCAGGTTACATGTCTCTTCCACCAGCCGATAGCGCGTCTGATAGTCCAGACTTGGCCCCTCACCGGTCGTCCCGAGCACAAAAAGTCCCGACACTCCTCCCGCCAGGATGTGCTCCACAAGTCGAATCAATCCAGGCTGATCCAACTCGTCTCGGTCAAGCAATGGAGTAACCATCGGCGGAACGATTCCAGTTAAGCGACTTGTGGCTCGGGAGATTGTCATGCGGATCCTTTTGGAAGAGAGTCGGCAGTCGGCAGTCGGCAGTCGGCAGTAAAGACTAAATTCATCGTCGTTGCCATGCCACAAAATTCTAGCATTCCATAATTTTTTGCCACCGAGCTTGCCTCGGTGGTTTAACGGCTTTCGAACAAACGTTGGCACTCGGCAGTGAATTCCATAGTTTTACCGCTTTTCACTGCCGACTGCCCGCTGCCCGCTGCCGACTGTCTCGACATTCGCCCCGAATTCACAAATAATCCCACTCACAGAATCATCGGACAAATAAATGAAAATAGGGATAACCGGCAAATGCACACTGAGGTGAATGGTCCTGACTTGCGAAATCGGCAGCGTAAATCTTGCCCGCGACGTCTATCTGCAATTCTGGATATGATCGGAATGCCAATTGAACGGATCGTCCGCTTCCTCAGAGTTACGACAGGACTCAGCCTTTTGATTGGCGTCATTCTGTTGGTGTCCATATCTAACGCGGCGGAGGCGGATCTGGATCAAGTGGTGGAACTCCTAAAGCTTGTCCTTGAGGCCGACCCGGAAACTGCGCGAAACTGTCTCAACGTCGTTAGCCAGAAGATTCAATCCGGCGAGTTAGACCAGAAGCAAATCGAAACATTAAAGCCACAGCTCGAACCCACGCTGTTAGAGATTCTATCGCAGGAAAAGAAACACGCTTTGTTTTTGGAGGCGGCCGTTTTGGCAAGTGCCTGGCGGAACAAGGCAGCAGTGGACTCGCTTCGCAAAATGGCGGCGGAGCCCGGCGAGCCGGAATCAAACCGCATCGTCGCGTTCCATGCCCTTACCGCGATTCGCGACCCAAGTTACTTGGCCACTGCGGCCAGGATGTTGGTGAACGAAGCGGACTCGGACGCATTTCGCTCTTCCGTGATTGCCACCCTGGGGAAACTCGAAGATACCCAGGTGGCAGGCCTGTTGCTGGTCTGCTATCCCGGTTTTTCCCCAGAAGTTCAACCACGTGTCATTGAAGTTCTGACGCAACGAGCGGCGTGGAGCAAAATGTTATTGACGGTCGTCAAAGCCGGTCGCCTCCCCGCCAAAGCAGTCAACGAAAACCAAGTACGAAAAATGCTTGCCAGCCGCGATGACGAATTGATCCGACTGGTCGGACAAACTTGGGGCTCAGTTCGTATGGAACGGAACCCCGATCGTGAACAAGTTATCGCGAGCGTCCGCGCCAACTTGCAACGCACGCTTGGTGATGCTCATCGCGGCAAAGCGGTTTTTCACAGAGTATGCGGACAATGTCATCGCATTCATGGTGAAGGGCAGGAGGTCGGTCCGGAAATCACGTTCAATGGGCGCAACTCATTCGACCAATTGCTGTCGAATGTCCTGGATCCAAGTTTGGTGATTGGGGCGAGCTACCAGGCAAGGATAATTGTGACGGACGACGGGCGAGTGCTTACTGGCCTGGTGACGGAAGACAACGACCAGCGAGTGGTGCTCAAAGTACAGGGCGGCAAAACAGAAACGGTCCCGCGCTCGGCAATTGACGAAATGCAGGTCAGCAAGTTATCCCTGATGCCGGAAGGCTTGGAAAAGCAATTGCCGCCCCAGGAATTGGTGGATCTGTTTTGGTTTCTCTGCTTAGATCGACCGCCATCCGATGTTAACGCTCAATTTATCCCTGGAACCAAATTACAACCTGGTATCTGCGCCCGCAGGATTCGCAAGGCAATTATTTCCGCGACGGCGAAGACACCTGGTACCTGTCGCGCCTCTGTGGCACATTCAAGGAACGCCAGGGTTGGCATCCCTGCCAGTTGCC
>JANNPR010000663.1:0-3727 GCA_031400345.1 Planctomycetota bacterium
TAAGGCCTGCTTTTCAGGCGTGCAACATGGCGATCGGGCAGTGCGACCCGCCGATTACCTAGAACGGCAAGCCACGGCGGCCGAACTGCGACGCGAACTTGAACCTCTTGAGGCGGCGCTCCGCGGCTTCGAGCCTACCGCGCATCCGGCACGTGTGCTCCTGTTGGACGAAGCAACCCCAGGCTCGTCCGATATCAACAGACCATTTGTCTCGGATCTGATTTCGCCCCAGGGAAGTGCCGTACACGCCGCCGGAAAGGAGCGCGGTGAGTTAGACGATCCGGGAGATAGCAGCCGCTTTCCTAACCTGAGCAAGTCCTACAAGTGGTGGATGAATGCAAAAAACCAGAACGTTTTCGCCTGGACCCCGAAGGTCAAGGGTCCGTACCGAATCTGGCTCTCTTGGGGATGTGGCTGGCAGACTCATGCCGCCGACGCGCGATATTTGCTCGACCGCGACGGCGATCTGGAAACTGTGGAAGATCAAACCGAGATCGCTCGCATCGATCAGCGCCTATTTGCGGACGGTACTGGTGACATTCCGAACAAACCAATCTGGAGCGATTTTCGGTGGGGCGGTGATCACGTTTTGACCGTAGATTCTCGCATCGTTTTGCGAGGTGGTGAAACCGACGCACCCATTACAGCAGACGTCCTGATGTTTCAAGAATGCATGCCCGAAACTGATCCGGCCAACGCGGAAACTCCCACCCCGAGAGTACGCGTGGCAGTTTCCCGCGGAGTTAACGTCGAACGATTTCAACCGATCACCGCCAAGTATTTGCGTTTCACCGTTCGCGGGACGACGCAATCGGAACCGTGCATCGATGAGCTGGAGATTTTTTCGGCAGAGGCCGCTCCGCGAAATGTCGCCGCACAGTCAGCCGGGGCAGTCCTGAGCGCGTCCAGTACGCTACCCGGATACGACATGCACAAACTGCAACACCTAAATGACGGTAAGTACGGCAATGACTGGAGTTGGATTTCCAATGAACCAGGTGGTGGCTGGGTTCAGGTGCAGTTTGCACAGGTGGAAAACATCGATCGTGTCATTTGGAGTCGTGACCGTAGTACCGTGCCACGATTCGAGGATCGCGTCGCGACGGATTACTCCATCGAGGTGTCTCGCGACGGAACGGTTTGGGAGGCTGTCGCGAGTTCCGCCGATCGATTGCCGTTCGGCTTTTCCGCTAATGGAATCAGTATCGTGACGAATTTCGCGCTCAGTGCCGCAGAGAGGCACGACCTATCACAGCTCACTAGCCGCCGGCACGAACTCCAGCAGAAGGTTCAGCAACTGACTTCGTCACCGATGGTGTATGCCGGCAAGTTTTCTGACCCAGAACCAACATTTAGGCTGCATCGTGGAGATCCAACTCAACCGCGAGAACCCATTTCGCCGGGGGTGCTTACGGCCTTCGGGCCGCCGTTTATTCTCTCGACAACCGCAGGGGTTGCCGAACGCCGGTTGGCTTTAGCTCACTGGATTGCCGACGAACGAAATCCGCTCACCGCACGCGTATTCGTCAATCGACTTTGGCATTATCATTTCGGCCGCGGCATTGTCGATACTCCCAGCGATTTTGGGTTTGGAGGGGGAAGACCAACTCACCCTCAATTGCTCGACTGGCTAGCTCGCGAATTAATGCGCACAGGCTGGAGTTCCAAAACATTGCAACGGAATATCGTTCTCAGTTCGACCTTTAGACAGTCGAGTCGCGTAGATGTGACGGCACAGACGATGGACAACGAGGGTCGGTTGTTGTGGCGTTATCCCCCTCGGAGGCTCGAAGCGGAATCCTTGCGTGACGCTGTTTTGGCCGTGGCCGGAAGTTTGGACTTGAGAATGGGGGGAGCCGGATTCGACTTGTTTGTACCGAACACGAATTATGTAAAAGTGTACGACTCGAAACGGGAGTTCGGACCCGACACATTTCGTCGGATGGTATACCAAAGCAAACCAAGAATGCAGTTGGATGACACGTTTGGGACGTTTGACTGCCCGGACGCAGGACAGATCGCGCCGCGTAGAAACAGTTCGATTACGCCACTCCAGGCCCTGAATCTGCTAAACAGTCCATTTACCATGCAGCAATCCGTTGCCTGGTCGGAGAAACTAAAACGCGATGCCGGCCATGACTCGACAGTTCAGATCCGGCTGGCCTTTTTGACCGCCTTCGCTCGGTTGCCCAGGCCAGAGGAAGCCGTGGCTGCCGAACGATTGGTCCGTCAACATGGTCTGGCGGTTTTTTGCCGAGCATTATTCAGCGCGAACGAGTTCTTATTCGTTTTTTAAAAGTGGGAGATAGCGAGTGCAATTAGGTTCCACGTTTATCGAGGATACGTTCGCTGAAGCCTTTGGCATGCGTTACACACGATTAGTGATCACCGCACACGACGATTACTGGCTGGACGCCGCACTACGCGAGTTCACTGGATTTAGCTCATCAGTGATTGCCTGCGATGCGGAAACCGGAATCGAGCGATATCTGACACGAGAAGAGACACCCGACGGTCGTCCAGGCGCCGCGGTACTGGTCTTCGGTTTCTCGACGGAAGCGATCGGAAAAGCTGTCCCCAGCCGTACCGGACAATGCATCATGACCTGTCCTACAACAGCCGTTTACAATGGCTTGCCAGAATCCAAAGAGCGAATTCCATTGGGCAAGCACATCCGTTTTTTTGGTGACGGATTCCAAAAGAGCAAACGTGTCAATGGTCGTCGCTACTGGCGAATACCTGTGATGGATGGCGAGTTCTTAGTGGAAGACCAGGTGGGAATTGAAAAGGGAGTCGCTGGTGGAAACATTATTCTGCAGGCAGCGACTCCCCAGGCTGCTTTGGATGCCGCCCGCCGAGGGGCGGAATCCTTGCAAAAATTAACCGGCATTATCGCGCCCTTTCCCGGCGGAGTGGCGCGTAGCGGCAGCAAGGTAGGTTCCCGATACAAAATGCTCAAAGCGTCGACGGCCGAAGCATACTGCCCAACGCTGCGGGGCCGAGTCACTAGTAATCTACATCCGGACGCAAACAGCGCCTATGAAATTGTCATCGACGGGGTCAGCGAGACGGCCGTCGCCAATGCCATGTCCACCGCCATTCGAGCCGCGGTAGGAAATGGAGTATTAGCGATCGGAGCAGGCAATTACGGGGGCAAGCTTGGTAAATTCCACTTTCATTTGCGGCGGCTGCTGGAGCCGAGTAGCGTCGAAACATGAGCTCATCTCGACCCGCGGTGGTATTGTTGAGTGGCGGGCTTGATTCAGCCACGACGTTGGCAATTGCCCGGACACAGGGTTTTGCCGTACATGCCCTTAGCATTCGATACGGTCAACGGCATGCCGTGGAGCTCGAAGCTGCTGGCCGAATCGCTCAACAAATGGGCGTTCAGCAGCACGTCGTGGTAAACGTTGATTTGCGTCTGTTCGGTGGCTCCGCGTTGACGAGCAACATTCCCGTGCCAAAGAAGAATACCGTCGAGCAAATTGGGCTCGATATTCCAGCGACTTATGTACCAGCTCGCAACACGGTTTTCCTTTCACTGGCTCTCGGATTTGCCGAAGTCTGTGGAGCTCAAGACATTTTTATCGGTGTCAACGCTTTGGACTACAGCGGTTACCCCGATTGCCGACCCGAGTTTATTCAAGCATTTGAAACGCTGGCCAACTTGGCAACCAAGGCTGCCACTCAGGACCAGCGACCTTTGCGCGTTCACGCGCCTCTGATT
>JANNPR010000716.1:0-3299 GCA_031400345.1 Planctomycetota bacterium
CCCGTGGGGACGACGCCCGAGAACACGAAGATCGTGGCGATCCCGCTGATCAACAAGGGAATGATCGGGCCCGGCAGGAACGACACCGCGAACCTGAACGTCATCGAGAGTTACGGCCTCTCCGTCATCCGCGGCGATCGGCGGAGCGGGCGGAAGGAGACGGTCACCACCTCGGACGGAACGTTCTTGAAGCCCGTGGACCGGATCGGCGACAAGAGCCTCCCGGCCTACGACATCTACGCCAACTCCAAAATGCCCGCGCCGAAAGTGAATCCTCCGCCAAAGGCACATAGCCCAAGCCGATCGCCATTTCGCAGGCGAGGCAATAATTCACTGAGGCATAACGGGATGCTGGTCGAAGATGTATTTCCGTGCCGCCGGATATTGCTGAACACCGAGGCACCGATCCGACTTTGAATGGCGTCCAAAATGCGCTGGTTGGCTTGATGAGGCACAACTAGCTTAAGGTCGTCGACACTCAGGCCCTGCCGTTCGCACACTCGGTTCAGACTGGAAACCATCGTCCGCACCGCTTCCATGAAGACCTTGCGGCCCTTCATCTGAATGAATCCATCGCGCGGCAAGGGCACTGACAGCGAGTCGGTATCGTCACCCTTGGCGGATAACTCGGGGCGTTGCAATCGGGCCCGTGCGTTAGCGAAGTGTTCTTCGCCGTACAAAATAGTGGCCGAGGACGCGTCGCCAAATAAGATCGACGTATCAAAATCGTTGGGGTCCAACAAAGGTGAAAGCACTTCGGAAGTGACGACTAAGACTCGGCCCTGAGGTGTGCTTTGCAGAAAATCGTATCCCGCTTGCAGTGCATATAGATAGCCGGAGCAGGCCGCGTTGATATCGAACGCTTGTAGCATTGTCTGCGTCTTGCCACGCGTTAGACCGTGTAAAATCTGGCAGGCCATCGACGGCGTAACAGACATCGGACTGGTCGTGCTGCAGATCACCAAATTCAGGTCGTCGGGAATTAAGTTTTCATGATCGAGCAGCATCCAAGCTGCCTTGACTGCCATGCTCACGGCACTTTCGCCGACCCCGATCCAACGGCGTTCTTCAATTCCCGTCCGACGGACAACATCTTCGGCAGTCATCCCATTAACGTCCAAGCGAGTTCGCAGCTTGAGTAATTCATCGTTGGTTACCAGCCGGCTGCCTTCCACGACGCACACGGAGGACATGCCCACGTTGAATCGTCGCGGCTGGGAATTCTGCGGTGTGATTTTTAGACGTCCGTACCCTGGCTTTCGCAACAGTACGGGTGTGTCAGGTGTTTCGGCTAGAGGAGACTTGGGTCGGCTACTTGAATCGCACAGGCGCAATCGAACCAAAGGTGCTCCCACAGCAACGATGTCCCCATCCCGCACCAATACTTCGACAACGTCTCCGTCGATTGAGGACGTCAATTCGAAGACACTCTTAGTGGCCTCAAGTGACGCTATCGCATCGCCTCGACAGACTTTTTGCCCTGGTTTAGCGAGAACTTCAACGACCACGACCGTTTCATCAGCAGGCCCGGATCCGATGGCACTGATACTGGCCATGCCAGGTTCTTCCGGTGGAGCCGCGACCCAGGTTAGATCAAGATCGAGCATCTCGGCCGCGGTCGTGAGAACCGTTTTCAACGATGGAAGTAATTGCAGAGCGTTGGCGAAATTACAAGGGACGTGCGTGTCCGCTCGCGCTACGCGGCGCATGGCCACGGGTACTCGTGTTTTCTCGGCGACTGTCGCCAGGATCTCCGCGCCGAAACCGCAACTCACATTGTCTTCGTGGACGACAATCAGGTGGGCCGTTTTTTCAGCGGAGGCCAAGACCGTCCGCTCATCCCAGGGTGATAAGCACCGCAGATCCAACACCTCTGCCTCAACTCCAACTTGTTCGAGCTCAACCGCAGCGCGTTCGCACATGCGCACCGTATTTCCCCATGCGACCAACGTGATGTCTCTGCCTAGGCGAACTTTCCGCGCTGTGCCGATGGGTACCAGCTGCCGCTGCACGTCGCTGGAAGTCGACTGATCCGGATCGTTTAAGAGCGCCTTGGGATAAAAGAACAGCGTGGGCCGCCCGGATTGAAACGCCGCGTTCAACAACCCAGCGGCATCCGTAGCTGTGGACGGCATGAAGACATCCAGGCCTGGCAGGTGGGCCACGATCGATTCCATCGACTGTGCATGGAACGGCCCTAAGCCCGGCCGATACGCTCCGCACGGAACCATAATAATCACGGCGGATGGCCATTTACCAACCGAGCGCCAGTAAAGTGTGCTCAAGTCGGCGGCGATCTGATTGAACGCCAGAGGTAGGAAGTCGGCGAATTGTATAAACGCAACGGGTCGTTCACCGACCATCGCCCGCCCCACCGACATTCCCACAATCGTCGATTCTGAAAGGGGCGAATTCATGACGCGACCGGGGAACTCGGTGCTGAGCCCCTTGGTAACACCGAATACGTCCCCCTTGGGATCTTCGATATCTTCTCCGAACAATGTCACGGTTGGATCGGCACTCAGTTGGCGACGAAATACTTCTCGCAGCGCTTCCCGCATGGTCAACCGTGGTAAATCGTCCGAGCCGCGTACCTCCATGGACGGATGCGCCAACTCGACCGGCAAGACCAATTTGGTATCCACTGTGGGAAGGGGTTCGTCGCCAGCAGCAGCGGCAAATTCCGCTTCGACCACCTCCTGCTCGACGCAATGACGAATAGCCGTCAACTGTTCCTGTGAAACGCCTTGTTCCAACAACCGGCATTCCAAGTTGCGAATTGGGTCACCGAATTCTTGCGATCGTCTTAGGTCCGATTCATTTCGATACGATGATTGATCATCGGCGTGCGTGTGGTCAGTCAACCTCTCCACGTCGAACACGACAAAGGCCGGATCGCGAGTGTTCCGAATGGTCGCAATCACATCTGCCAGCAGCGGATCGGCCGTGGATGGATCGCGGCCATCGACGCGCACGATCGGACGGCCCAAAAACTCGTGAGCTGGCCCGCCGGGCAAAGAGAAGAATGTCTTTCCGGTGGTGGGAGTCGATATGGCCCAGCGATTGTCTTGAATGAAGAACAGGACCGGCAAATGGCTACGTACTGCTTCGGCACAGGCCTCCAGGAATTCGCCTTCCTGAGTCGTCCCGTCTCCGACAGAACACAACACCAACGGTCGCGCGCTATGATTTCGAATGGCAGCTGCCACACCAACTGAGTGCAATGCCGCGTTCCCCACGGGCCCAGACATGCTCAGCACGTTCAAGCGGCGGTCGGCAACGTGAGCGCACATTTGGCG
>JANNPR010000790.1:0-1657 GCA_031400345.1 Planctomycetota bacterium
GCTTACAAGCACAACGCTGTCGCAATTCTGTCGAGGAACAAAAATAGGATAAATGCAATTTCTATTGACATAACCAAATTGCGCGACCTAGGAACCCTCGTCGCTAATTCAAATTCAGCGTCGATAAGTGCATCCGTGTTCCCAATTCTTCCCCCGCCTCTGGAATTTTGTGATCACGCTCACTTTAACCCTTGACCTGGCCGATATCCTTTTTTATAATGTGAGCGTGATCACATTGAGGTAGGCCTTTAGGGCCGGAAGGTAGCTGAGGCTGGTACGCTTGTTCGCCGCTGGTGTACGTAGGTCCGTCCGGCCGTCGCCTGCGGCTTGGTGGAGTTTAACGAGGCTTTCATGCGAGTGACAGCGGAAACCAAAGCGGCGACACGAAAAAGAATCTTGGACGTTGCCCGCCGCTTATTTGCGGAGAACGGCTTCGAGACGACAACGACACGCGACATCGCGGTGGCTGCCGAGATAGCGACGGGGACTCTATTCAACTACTTTCCCGCCAAGGAAGCAATCGTGGCCTGCTTGGCGACTGAGGCGATCGGCGACACCCTCGATGAACTGCACGATTCCGGCCGCGAGACGCTCGACGAGGAATCGTTGGAGGAGCAGTTATTCGCGCTTGTCGCCGCTGGGCTCAGGAAGCTGAAGCCGCTCAGAAAACACCTACCGTCGCTACTCGAAACCTCCCTTAGTCCTCTCGCCTACACCGTTCAAGACGAGTCGTCGTCGCTTCGAACCTCCCATCTGGAAGCTGTTGTGCGATTGGCGGCCAAGTACGGATATACCGAGCTGTCTCCGGTGGCACTGCAACTGTATTGGACACTTTACACTGGCGTGCTCGTGTTCTGGGCCAGCGACAAGTCTCCTAAACAGGAAGACACACTGGCTTTGGTCGATCATTCGTTAAACATGTTCGTTGGTTGGCTGCACGAGCACGTGCAACCGAATTCGCCGCCACGCAAACGATAAGGATTTTCACCATGCCGTCTGTTGCTGAATTGATGAAAGCGCTCCCCGAGGGGGGCGAATCAGAACGCCAAACCAATGAAACACAGTTCGGCTCGCTGACAGAAATGTCATTGCGACCGGTTCCGGTGGGTCGTCTCCGCCGGATGGGACTGCTGGGCACGTTGCAGGCGAAGATCGCGGCGGCTTACCTGTTTTACTGGATTCGCGGATGGTTCAGGAATTCGCCCGACAAAGAGCGGCTGTTGGCAGAAACGCATTGGCGTACTGCGCTGCGGCTGCTTGACTCCATGAGTTACCTTCGTGGAGCGATGATGAAAGCTGGGCAGACGCTGGCAAACTTTCCTGACATCGCGCCGCAAGCCTTTGTTGAGACGCTCGACCGACTTCACTTCGATGCGCCACCGATGCATTGGTCACTGCTGCGCGAAATGGTTCATAACGAACTTGGCAGCGACCCTGAGAACGTGTTCGGATCGTTCGAAAAGCGCGCGTTCGCGGCCGCTTCGCTGGGTCAAGTCCATCGTGCCGCTCTGCAATCAGGCGAAAAAGTCGTGGTCAAGATTCAATATCCGGGAATCGCGCGCACGATCCGCGAAGACACGCGCTGCAGGCGCTGGTGGATTCGCATTCACTGCTGGCCGACGCGGCTATCGCGCGCTTCCACACCCTGGCCCACGGC
>JANNPR010000750.1:0-7019 GCA_031400345.1 Planctomycetota bacterium
CCTGGCGTCGTGGAGTAAGCTCGTGCCGCGATCCAAACCGATTCCTTAGCCGTAACCTTGTAGTTAACTTCCCACCAAGCACCACGGACCTGGGAAGTTGGTACGTCCCAGTGTTTGGCGATTTCGCCGTTGACGATCAAGTCAATCTTGGTAACTGGCGTGACCTCACACCGAGCCCGCAGTTTGACGAGCAGTTCTGTTGGTTCTGATTTCGGTACGTCAATTATTTCGCCTGGCCGACGTCCTTCGACGTCAATGGATAGCAACGGACCGGTAGTGACGAAACTGCGACCCTCGGCCGTCGCTCGCAGCCAATCGGAAATTGAAGGTGATGTGGGGGACGGCACGGGTGGAGGGGTTGGATTTTCTTGGGGCGGCGCGATCCAGGCGTAAGTTCGACAATCGGCCAGAAAGCGACAGGCTGGAAAGTCGCTCGCTCCGACGCATGGAAATCGATAGCCGGTGTTAAGGATGTGATACCAATCTTGCAGACCAATTCCCCGATAGACCCCGAACTGCAACAGCTCTACGCCATTCACGGTTCCTAACGCAGCATCGGCATAGATTTCCAGTGCGTAACCGCCATGAGCGTGTATCGCGATGCCGCCCAGCGATTGCGTTTCCGCGCCGACGTGTCCGTAAACCGGCCAGTTATCCGCGTTTAAATCTTGTCCGGGAAAGACCAAATGGCTTCGCAGGTACAGGTTTAGATGTCCGTATGTTGAGCTTCGATACTCTTGGCCGGATTGAATGCCAAAGTGGCCCCGTCGGCGAGTGGACTGTTCGCCCAACTTGCGGAACTGGGGCGAGTGCATCTTTTCCATAAACCCGCTGTATGGACCAGCTGGTTCGTTGTAAGCCAGCGGCGTCCCAAAACGCACGTCTTCGGCTTCGAGCAAATCCAGGATCAAATCATCGTCCTGTTCCGCTTCTCTCGCGAAGTGCAGATGTGAATCTCCCGAGAAGTACCCCGCGGCCGACATGTCCGCGACTCGTTCGATGATGATTTCGACGTCCCGCGTCTGGCCTATTTCCACCCGCAGAGTCTGTTGTTGAGGTTGATATTCGAGCCCCTTCGTGACTTCGATTCGCACTTTTCCAGCGGGCACAGTTACTGAGGTTTCACCGGTGGTATAGAAGTAACGGCCGAGGTAGCGGTAGGGCGCCTTGTCGCGCCGATTTCCCCATGCGCCTTGGTTTGGCCATTCACCGCTGAGTGAGTACTTGCTGAGTCGGTTGTGCGTTGGTTGGTAAAAGTTGCCGTCGGGTCCGACCACACTAATTCGGCAGGGAATGGGTTGTTTCGCTTTCGTCTCCCGAACTACGATGTGAAGCTTACCCGTCTGCGCGCCATCCGCCACCGCAGGTTTTCCTTCGTGCTCGAAACCGGGAGGAGTAAAGAAAAATGACTCACCCTCTGGTTTTTGGGCGAACGACACTGTGGAGCAAACCGCCACAGCGGAGCCAAAGCAGGCAAGTAAAACGGATCGTAACATGTTAAGTTTCTTCTGAAGAAAAATGGTCTCGTCGCAGGGCTTGGTCGTGCCAAATACGATAACACAATTCCAACGGCTAAGGCGGCTTGTAATCGGGCGCAGCAGTCCTGATCATTCGTATTCCATCGACGACGGTGTTGTCCCGAGTTTTGCCATTCGAAAGGTGAACTGGTCTATGTCCATTCCTGCTGAGATCACGTTACCTATGATGCGGCAGACACTTTACTCGGCGGTTATCAGCGATGCCTTGGATTCGCTGGGATTTCGCCATCAATCGCCTCGTGTGTCATGGAGACCATTGACCGGAGGGCATTTACTCGTGGGACGGTGTAAGACGACCTTGTGGGCGGACATGTATCATGTGGACCCGCGCCCGTATGAATTGGAGTTGAAGGCTGTCGACAGTTGCCAGCCGGACGACGTCGTGATAGCGGCCGCAAGCGGCTCGACGCAATCCGCGCTATGGGGTGAACTTCTTTCGACGGCCGCCAGAAGCAGCGGTTGTGTAGGAGCGATCATCGATGGCGCGGCGAGGGATGTCACGAAGATGACCCAGTTGGGTTTTACCGTCTACGCACGTGGGACCAGCGTTTACGACAGCTTGAACCGACAGCGAGTGATCGACGTCGATGTGCCCGTGGAAATTGCGGGAGTGACTTTTCAATCGGGCAATTTAGTATTTGCGGACATGGACGGGATCGTCGTCGTGCCTAAGGACGTCGAGCAGGAAGCCATTCGTCGCGCCTGGCAAAAGGTTCATGCCGAGAATCAGACCCGCGACGCGATACGTGCGGGCATGAAGGCCACTGCCGCGTATGAAAAATACGGCGTGTTGTAACGGCAATGACTAGCGTGCACCAAATTTGTCCTCAATCTCTTCCCCACCGTTATTGTTTCCACAAACCCCGATTAGAATGGGGAAAGTAGGTCATGATGGCAGATCGATCGTCACAGATTACTGTGGGCGGCTGTTCGGTGCCCGCATTGTCGCCAACGCTTTGCTGATGCACCAATCTTGGCTCAACCGTAGCCCTGGGCCATATCGCATTTTGAACCGGGTTTCGAGAAAAATCGCCTAAGGAAAGCCGCTCGTCGCCTTGTTAAAGATCAGCAGGTGGTATGGTTTCTATGCCGAAACCGATAATACACCTGTCGATCTGACAAAGGCCTCACCCATGCTCATGAGACATCCGCACCCTGAGCTTCAGTTCGCTTATCAATTGCCGTATGGTGCCATCCTACGGGATGGTGGCGTGCAGTTCTTGGTGTTCAGTCGATCTGCCACCGCTATGCGGCTGCTGTTGTACAACAAGGTGAATGATTGCGAACCGTCCGAGATTATTGAATTCGATCCCGAAACCGACCGCTGGGGTGATGCCTGGAGCATTTTTTTACCCGGCATTCATACTGGTCAGCTGTATCATTTCCAAGCTAACGGTCCGTACGACCCGGAACACGGACAGTGGTTTGATGGAAATGCTCGCCTGATCGATCCGTTTGCTAAGGCCTTAGCCGGCTCGTTCTTGCCAGCTGAAGACGGCGTCATTCGCCCGCCCAAATGTGTCGTGGTTGATGAGAGCTTTGATTGGGAGGGGGACCGACATCTTCGTCGGGATCTCTCCGACACCATTATTTATGAAATGCACGTCCGGGGGTTCACCAAGGGAAAGTCGAGCGGTGTTGAGTTCCCCGGCACCTATTTGGGAGTCATCGAGAAAATCCCTTATCTAAAATCCTTAGGCGTGACAGCAATTGAACTCATGCCTGTCCACGAATTTCCAGTAGGCGACATACTCGGTATGTCGGCGGAGCGAGTTAACTACTGGGGATACGACCCGCTTGCATTCTTTGCTCCCCATCAAGGCTACGCTGTGGGAGACGAGCCGGGTGCGCAAGTGCGTCAGTTCAAACACATGGTGAAGGCCCTGCATCAAGCTGGCATCGAAGTCATTTTGGATGTCGTCTTCAACCATACTTGCGAAGGCAACGAAATTGGACCGGTGCTAAGTTTTAAGGGTTTTGAAAACCGTACTTACTACATGCTGGGAAATGGTGGCAGCCGCTACGTTAACTACTCCGGCTGCGGCAACACCGTAAATGGCAATCATCCGGTTGTTCGTGAACTTATTTTCCATTGTTTGCGGCACTGGGTACACAATTATCACATTGACGGATTTCGGTTTGATTTGGCATCCATTCTCAGTCGCGACCGAAACGGAAATCTCGTTCCCAACCCTCCGCTGTTGGAAGCGATTGCCGCAGATCCACTATTGGCGGACACGAAGATTATTGCCGAAGCATGGGATGCTGCCGGAGCCTACCAAGTCGGTACGTTCGGCCATCTGAGGTTCATTGATTCGCACGGCGATCGGCATTGGGCCGAATGGAACGGGCGATATCGGGACGATATGCGCCGTTTCTGGCGCGGTGACGTGGGCACTATCGGCGATTTTGCCATGCGACTTTCTGGTTCCAGCGACTTATACGAACATGCCGGCAGACCACCCCATTGCAGTATCAACTTTATCACGTCCCACGACGGCTTTACCCTAAATGATCTTGTGTGTTATCGCGAAAAACACAACGAACTCAACGGGGAAGGAAATCGCGACGGCGATAACAACAACGCCAGTGAAAACTACGGCGTGGAAGGCCCGTCCCGCAAAGGTGCCATCGAAAAACTGCGTACTCGACAGATCAAGAATATGTTCGCCTCGCTGATGTTAAGTCAGGGAGTACCTATGTTCGTGGCGGGCGATGAATGCCGACGTACGCAACGCGGCAACAACAACGCGTACTGTCAGGACAACGATGTGTCCTGGTTTGATTGGAAGTTGGTGGAGAAAAATGCCGATCTGCTGCGGTTCTGTCAAACCATGATCAAATTTCGCCGAGAGCAGCCCAGCGTTCGTCGAAAGCATTTCCTGACAGGGGCCGCAACCGTCGAAGGAGGTCTGCCCGATGTGGGTTGGTTCAGCGCACTAGGAACTGCTGTCGATTGGCATGGAAACGACCTGGCTTTGATTGTGTTGCTTACCGCACCAAGCCTGCAGGATGACCCCGAAGGGCTGGGTCGCGACGTGCTGCTGCTGATCAACGCCACGACGCAAACTCGGGAATTCATTCTGCCGCCGGTAACCAAGGGAACTCGCTGGCGATTATTCATCGATACCGCAACGGAAAGCCCAGGTGACATCTATCCAAATGTTGACGGACCTCCGCCCCCACCATCGCTCCGCATGACGCTATGCGAGCGTTCCATGTGTTGTTATATCGCTGAAAAGCCGAGTATAAGTTCGCGAGTCTGACCGTTTGGACGAAATCTGACCTGTGCCCACTATTTGGTTTCCCATCCCGCCGCTTTAAGGGTTTGGGATATCGAGACCGAAGCGCCGCCCTGACGCTTACTTTCATCTGCCGCCTCCATGAACGCGTAAATCTCCAATGTTTCCTGAGCACTTACCGGAGGCACACCGCTTCGAAAGAACTTGACAATCTCGACCGCTAGCGGTGTGTAGGTGTCGTAAGAACCAACCGCTCCTTCCCCATTGGAACCGACCGCTTTCCCGCCATAACCTTTATCCTCGCGGAACACACCCACACGATTACCCTTCCATCGTCCTTCGACCTTTATCTTGCCATTATCGATCCCGCGCACGACCGACTCACACCCCGTTCCCATGACTGTAAAGAGAGACTCGACACCATGTACTCCGTACCAAAACAGATCCGGATGCGATGGCTCTAGACTCGCCGGACTAGTGGTTTCACAGCGGCTGATGGTTCCCAAGGAACCGGCCCGAGCGGCCAATGTATTCTTGCCGAATCGCAACGACGATGATGAGAAAACGGGAACTCCCGCGGCCGCCGCTTCACGATAGATCAGCACCGCGTCCTTCAATGAACCTGCCACCGGCTTGTCAATGAAAGTTGGTTTGCGTGCTTTAAGAACCTGCCGGAACTGCTCGAGGTGCGGTCGGCCATCGTTGGTTTCCAATAGAACTGCATCAACACGCTCCATCAGCGCGTCAATCGAATCAACTATTTCGACACCATGTTTTTTGACCTCCTCGATGTACTTGGGGACCCGCTCCACACTGGATTGGATGTCCGGGCTACCCTTCGGATAGGCAGCCACAACGCGGCACCCTGCCAGGTCGCTTTTCGCATCCGCGTTGTTGAACAATCCTGTAAAGGCGGTCGCATGCGACGTATCTAACCCAATGATCCCCACCCGAATGGTCTTCGTATCGTCTGCAGTAACCACGAACGGATTTACAACAACGTATGTCGCCACGATTGTGGCAAATAACATGAACTTGTTCATGATGTACCTGCTCCTCAGAGAAAGGGGTTGCGTTCGGTGACTATCTTAACAACTGCTCAGGTGAAATGGGATCGTGAACAAACAAAATCGTCCGTGTCGCAGAGGGGCGGGAGGAGTGTGCCACTGGCAGCCGCTGCAGTTGACTATGATGTTCACAAAGATTATTTCAGCGGCAAGCCAGTGCTGAACAACTTAGAACTTAGGGCTTCGAAATGTCTCGTTACGACGCTTGAAATCGGCCTTGAGCCGCGTGCAACGTCCGATTATTCCAGCACTGGCTTGCCGCCGAATTAGCCTTCACGTGTGATCTAAGCCAACTCCGGCGGCTGCCAGTGGCACACTGTCACGTACCCTCCACTTTTTTCGATCTATCCGGACGGCTTCAGAAAACCACCCGCCGAGTTCCACATCAAGCGCAGACCTGACTTTACGCTCGACGCAATTTTTGCCACGATAGACTCCCAAAATCTCTAACCGCCCCCTGAACCCCGAACCCCGAACCCCGAACCCTGAACCCCGAGAAGGTGAAACAGGAGCTAACATGGCCAAGCAAACCCGGTATCAAGAAAAGGTGATAAAGAATTACTATCGGAACCGTGAGGAGATTGCCGTCCAACGACTTCAGGAGCTCGTTACCGAATTGTATTTAACCGAAGGTAAAGCTCGGGAGAAGCATTGGAAGAACATGGTAACCCACCTGGAAGCACTGGGTGTTAAACCGGCTCAAATTGAGCACTTGGCCAAGAAGGATAATCCGGAATTGGTTGCCAATTTTGTGATGGGCTTGATCAAAAAGAAACAGTGAAACATCGGACGGTATCATGCGCAGCAGCTGGAACTTTGCCACGGCGGGACAACTCACGTTTGGTGAAGGTGCAGTGCGGCAGCTCGGGCAAATCCTAGCGCGCCGCAAGCTGACCCGAGCCCTCGTCATCACGGATAAAAAGCTAGTTGCGGCCGGAGTCGCAGAAAAAATTCGAGACGCGTTACAGACTTCGGCGATCGCTTGCGATTTCTTTGATGGAGGCGAACCCGAGCCTACGTTAGATGCCGTGACTCAGGCATTGGAACATGCGAGTCGTTTTCGCCCGGACTGCCTGATCGGATTGGGGGGAGGCAGCAATATGGATCTCTCGAAAGTCGCTGCCACAATGCTGATACATGGTGGAACCCCGAATGATTATTTCGGCTTCGAT
>JANNPR010000834.1:0-5681 GCA_031400345.1 Planctomycetota bacterium
GTGCTCTTAATACTTGTCTTCTGCGCAGCTCGGACATCGAATGTCAGCGCCGAAATGCCGGGGGATTCTCAATTCCAGAGCAAGGTGTTGCCTATTCTGCAGAAGTATTGTTACGAATGCCACGGAGAAGGTGCAAACGAAGGCGATCTGACGCTCGACCAGTATACGAACTACGCGAAGTTAGTTGGCGACCGTACGGTTTGGGATCGAGTTCGCCAGCAGGTGTCTTGTTATGTGATGCCGCCGGGAGACGCCATCGCACCCACCGCGGAACAGCGAACAGAGATTCTGCGGTGGATCGATGATAGCGTGTTTTACTGCGATCCTGAACGGCCCGATCCAGGGCACGTTACCTTGCGCCGAATGAATAGCACCGAATACAACAATACCGTACGAGACGTGTTCTTCGCAAGAATCCGGCCAGCTAACTCCTTTCCATTGGACGATACGGGATTTGGCTTTGACAATATCGGCGAAGTGCTCAGCATCTCCCCAGTCCTCATGGAAAAATACGTGCGTGCGGCCCAACAGGTCATGGAGGAATCGATCCGCATCGAGCCGCCCAAGATGGTCAATGTGCAGCATCTACACGGCAAGCCGAGTCAAAAATTAAGCGTCCAAGGGGATGTGAATCGTGACAATCCCGTCCTTAGCAGCCAAGACGCAAGTGTAGGTTTTGAGGTTGATATACCTCAATTGGCAATCTACAGGATCTCGGTTCGCAGTGCCGTGACCCAAGTCGGAGACGAACGCACGCGACTGGAGATTCGCGTCGACGACGTTCCTGTGGGAAACATGGAGCCGGTTGAAGAATGGGAAGCTCGTTGGCAGGAATGGAAGTCGAACAAGCTTTTTGTCGAATTGTCTGAAGGGGTGCATCGTTTGACTGTGAGAGTGGCGAATCCGCTCGACATCGCGGACAAAGGTGTTGAAGTAAAACGTTCCGCTGCGATTGGAATGTTGGCATTGGAGGGTCCGTTCGCGCCAACCTTGGGAAGCCCCAGCCCATTTCTGCGTTGGCTGACATCGTCGCAATCGTTAGGGCAACCCTCGTTGACCCTCAGCGGTGAAGATTTTGAAGCTGGCTCCGGTCGGCAAGGGTCCGATACGGGATCCATCTGGCTGGCCTCGAACGGGTTTTGCAGCGTGGTCGTAAAAATTCCACAAGCCGGGCAATACCGCATCCATGTCAAAGCTGGCGCTCAACAGGTGGGCCACGAACTCGTTCGCTTTGAAGTTAAGTGCGACGAGGCAGAGTTAGGAGAATTCGAAGTGACGACAAAGGAACAGGCAGCTGAATGGATTGAATTCGATGCCAATCTTTCCGCTGGCGACCATAAATTGCAAGTCGGTTTCACCAACGAGTTCCGTGATCCGGATACGGCGGAAGAACGATGGCTATGGTTCCACGAAATGAAACTGGTAGGACCGCGCGAAACGGACTTGGGGCCTACCGCCACACAATTGCCGTCGCTACTGCGTCGGGCCGGGCGAATGATTTTTCGTCGCCCGCTAAGCGGCAAAGAACATGCCAAGCTATTATCCCTTGCGAATCAGGCACTTGACGCGGGAGAACCGTCCTTGGGTGCCCTTCGACTCGCCTTAGAAACGATGTTAATCTCGCCGACGTTTCTCTTTCACGCCATGCCTCGAGCTGGCGGCCAAGCCAGTGGCGTATCGCTGCCTATCGACGAGTTCACTTTGGCAGAGCGGTTGTCATTCTTTCTCTGGTCAACGACGCCCGACGATGAATTACTTGAACTGGCGGAGCAGGGTCATTTACGACGTGAGCTGGATCAACAATTGCGGCGGATGCTCGCTCATCCAAACTCTCGCGCCCTGACCAAGAATTTCGCCGGCCAGTGGCTGCAGCTCCGGGATATTGACCTGGTCACGCCCAATCGTCGTCGGTTCGCCACATTCTCACAGCAGCTGGCCAGCGACATGAAGCGTGAATCCGAGTTGTTCTTCGAGCACATTCTCTACGAAAACCGTTCGGTTCTGGAATTTCTAAGCGCTGACTACACTTTTCTGAATCAGCGCCTTGCCGATCATTACGGAATGGATGGAGTTCAAGGGAACGATTTCCGCAAGGTGTCATTACAAGGGACGCCCCGGGGGGGCATTCTAACTCAGGGTGGAATTCTGACCTTCACTTCGCATCCGACTCGCACTTCACCCGTCAAACGCGGAAAGTTTGTTCTAGAACAGATACTTGGTACACCGCCGCCCCCCGCGCCCGCTAACGTCCCCCCTTTCGAGGAAAAAGGGGAAGATCCATCGCTGACTTTGCGTCAACGCTTCGAGGCCCATCGCTCGAATGCTGCTTGTGCCTCTTGCCACTCCTTTTTGGACCCCATGGGGATGGCCCTCGAAAACTATGATGCCATCGGCCGTTGGCGGGAACTGGATGGCCAACAGCCGGTTGATGCCGGCGGTCGATTGGTAACGGGAGAAGCCTTTCGTGACTTTGGCGATTTGCGGCAATTGCTGGTTCAGCGGCATGGAGACGCGTTCGTACGTAACTTGTCTCAGCAGCTGCTGACCTATGCTTTGGGTCGTGGGTTGGAATACACTGATAAGCTGGCAGTCCAAGCGATTATGCGCCGGGCAGCAGAGAACGAATATCGGTTTCAAGAAGTTGTGTTCGCAGTCTGCGAGAGTGTGCCATTTCAGCGGATGCGGTCCTCCGACGCAGAACGAACCATCCAGTGAAAGTTATGGATCATGATGACGCCTTCCACAAAGATATCGCGAAGAGCCGTCCTTAGAGGAGCGGGACTGTGTCTGGCCCTGCCCGCTTTGGATTCTTTACGGCATCCAGCGTTTGCCGCGAATTCTGAGACTACGGAAGCTCCCGTTCGCATGGCATTCCTATATGTCCCTAATGGGGTCATCCAGGATCAATGGCATGTCTCCGGAATCGGCGCGGAGTATAAGTTTTCCTCAACATTGCAGCCCTTAACAATGTTGAAAAGAGATGTGACCATCATTAGCGGGTTGTGCCACGAAAATGCGAAGGCTGGTCCCGACGGCGCCGGTGATCACGCTCGCGCCAACGCGACGTTTCTGACAGGTTGCCGAGCTAAAAAAACTGCAGGTGCCGATATTCGACTGGGTGTCTCAGTGGACCAAATTGCGGCTGCCGAAATCGGTCATCGAACACGATTGCCATCGCTCGAGTTGAGCACGGACGGCGAACGAATGTCGGGTGCCTGCGATTCGGGATATAGCTGCGCCTATCAATACAACCTATCGTGGAAAAGCGAAACTTTGCCGGTCGCCGCAGAACAAAATCCACGTCTGGTTTTTGAGCGGCTATACGGTGGAGGCGGATTCCCTGGCGCAAATACATCTGCCACGGCCCGGCGCGCCATACAGAAAAGCGTATTGGATTTTGTGCTCGACGACGTTCAGTCCATAAAACGCGGGCTAAATGCCGCCGATGATCGGAAGCTGGATCAGTATTGCCAAGCGCTCCGTGAGGTGGAGCGCCGGATCGAACAAGCCGAATCCGCGGATCAAGACCGACCGGACCAACCCGCACCCGCGGGAATCCCTTCATCATTCCGCGAGCATATCCGCCTGATGTTCGACCTCATGGCGCTGGCGTTCGAAACGGACACGACGCGTATTTCGACGTTTATGATTTCGCACGACGGAAGTAATCGTGCGTTCCCGGAGCTCGGCGTTCCGGAGGCCCACCATCAACTGTCCCATCACAAACGGGATCCCCAGAAGATGGCCCAGATCGCGAAGATCGATCACTTCTATGTGGAGCAACTCGCATACTTTTTGGGTCGGCTCAAAAATACCATGGAAGGTGAACATTCGCTGCTCGATCAAAGCATGATTGTCTTCGGGAGCGGGATAGCCGACGGCAATGCTCATACTCATGACAATCTTCCTGTTATTCTGGCTGGGCGAGGCGGCGGACAACTGCATCCGGGAAGACATCTTTTGTTACCGAATGAAACTCCGATGACCAACCTTTACTTGGCGCTGTTGGAGCGAATGAAAGTCAAAGCGGAACGCATCGGTGACAGTTCCGGCGTTTTGCAACGCATCTAAAGTGAAAAGAATCGGGGTGGCACGTCCCTAAGACGCGAGGAACGAGCGATCGAAGGGCGTGTGATCTGTCGAAAAACATTTGAACAGGGACATACCCACCCATTCAACGCCACCACGCCGACGCTGTTTACTCGGAGCCGCCGTTTATCCGTTCGATCGATTGGAACGATGACGCCATCTTGCACAACAAGTGTCACGGCGCCGTATCGCAGTCCTCGCAAGGCGTCCCGGACAGCATTCAGATCCTATTCCCGACCTGGGTCGGCCCCAGTGCTTACCGCGGAATTACTTTCAGGCTGACTTCTGGTCCCATCCTGGCCTGCGCAATTTTGGAATGTCAAGATCGGCTGCATTTATCCAAATTTTGTTCCGTTGTCAGCGGCGATGCTGAGAATCACGATCTGAGCCACCTTTGTTTTATGTGGGCGAACAAGGACACATATGAAGGGAACAAACACGATTTAATTCGTCAGCAACAATTTTGATCTTGAAGTGCCAAGACTGAGCAGGTCAGACGGAATCAACTCCAAACTAATTGTTTGGCCGCTGAACCTTTTTTGAACCCGAAGGGTTTGCAGCTATTAGCCGGGGGTTGAGCGCAGCGATACCCCCGGAAACGGAATTTGGCGTATTCGCACCCCGAAGGGGTGCCAGCCCGCGATGTTCGGGTTGGAATTATTGCCGTCTGCCGGTCAGAGCCGATTGCTCGGGGTTCAGCAACGTCCGTGCGGTCCTCAACTCTTCGACCGAGTACGGCAGAGCCAGCTCTTGGGATTTTTTGTCGTCCGTGTCGATATCGACCCACACAACGCACGCCGGTGGGCGTCCCCCTTTGCCGCACAAGCCGCGACGATTGCAGCGTCCAAAGCGTTGGACCAGCGATGGCCACGGAGCGAGTTCCGTGAAAAGCATCGTTGCCGAGACATCGACTCCCGCCTCAATCGCCTGCGTCGCCACCAGAATGCGACCTCCAGCCGGTATCGAGCTTTCGTCCAACGCACGGCGTTGCGTCTCGTCACGATCAGCGGGCCGAAATCGCGAGTGGACCAAATCAATCTCCGCCTTGATTCCTGCCGCCTCCGTTCGGCCTTTGATGGCCTGCATCAACCGCTGAGCACGATCGACTCGATTCATGACAATCAGCGTCAGCGTTCCGGCTTGATGAGCGGCAAGAACTTCGTCCGCTAGTGCACCGACGTAACTTGCGACGGCATTCGCCTTCGGCTTGCCCTTCGCCTTCATCGTGTCGACGAGCTTCGCGTTGTCGGATGTCAGCCTAACACTGCTTGAACCGCACGGCTTCTTGGCTTGTATAAGCCGAAGGACCGAGTCGGATTTCAAGTCCTTTTCAGGATCAAGCGCCAATCGCCGCCAACCGGACTCCGGCTCCCGATGATCGACCGTCGTGATCGGCTCAGCATCGAGCGTTGCCGACATCCAGAGCGAATGCGTCACGCCATACGTCGCCAACTTTGCCCGCAGTCCCTGCAATTGAGCCGTCGTCGTCAGCCCAACACCCATCAACTGCGTCTCGTCCATCACCCACAGGCAATCGTTGTTGAGCAGCCCGAAGTGCATCGGCCAACGATACCGCGACATGCCATAACCGC
>JANNPR010000870.1:0-9129 GCA_031400345.1 Planctomycetota bacterium
GCAACCTGGGCCGACGCGGCCAGCGCGACATAGACCATTCGATTTTGCGGCGAGACAGCGATTCCAGTTGGGTGAAATCCTAAAAAAATTCGGGTTGCTTCTTCCAGCTTTTCGTTACCAACCCGCAACTCAATGAGCTCACCCGAGTAGGTACAGCTAACCCAAATCGATTTGCCGTCCACGCCGAGGACTGCCGCCGACGGATAACTACCGACGGAGATCTCGTCCAGAATGACTCCGTCCCGAGGTCGAACTAAGGACACCGAATTCGACGTCTGGTTGACGCTCGCCAGCCATGCTTCATCGGGAGCCACCACCAGGTCAACCGGCGAGCGATCCATGTCTGCCGATGGCTTGGCATCGACCCCTCGGGCATCGACCCCTCGGGCATCGACCCCTCGCACCGTCAGCAGAAGACAATACAGAATTGTGAGAATACGAAACATGGCAACTCCTTAGACCAGGTAAGCTCAACGGATTGAGCATTGTACTATATGGTGGCGGTTCCTCGCGCGTCCGCTCCTGTGTTTTCCAGACAACCCAAAGCGCCGATTTTTTTCACTCGCAGTTTCTGAGCAACTCGGCAAATTTTTCCTTGAGCGTTCCCGTCGCCAGACCGTCCGTTACCTCTAAGAAACGAATTAACTTGGCGGCTTCTTGCTTGTGATCCAACTTGAATAGCGACAAACTAACCGAGTATTTTGCTCGAAACCAACCCGGAGTGCCCCGTTCCCTTACTGCCGCCACAAGTCGCCATTGATCGAGCGCCCTGACTATCGAGTCTCTGTCCTCTGCCAGCAACAGCAATTCGCCATATTTTTCCTGAATCGATCCGTCCAACGGATGCGATTTTGCTAACACCGCATAAACTTCCACAGCCTCGCCAATGCGGCCCGCATTCGCCAAAGCGACGCCGCGGCTGATTTCCATTTGAGTGACATCGTGGGCAGCAAGTTGCTTAACGTTCTCCAATTTGGCAAGCCAGCTATTCGCGGTAGAGGCCGTGGCCCCAGTAGGCCAGTTTTGCAGATGCTCTTCGAGCAACTGTCGATAATCGCCAGCTCGCGCCGAATCCTGGCGAACGACTTGCGCCAAGTTCCAGATCGCCAGTAAGTGTGCCTCCCCTGCCCTCGACATCTTCGGGTCGATCAATGCCAACTTCCGCAATCGCTGCCGAGCCTGCTCGTGTTCCAATTTCTTCTGACATACTAGAGCGGCCTTGAAGCTGAGTTCAAATGCTTCCAATGACTGGTTTAGCGCGCGGGCTTCGTCGGCTGCTTGATCGTACTGATTGATGGCGTCGTCCAACTTACCTTGTAAATAAAATCGATCCGCGGCCCGGCGAAGCAGCTCCGTACCGGGTTTGCTGCCGAGTGTCTTTGTTTGCGAAATGAGAATGGCTTCGGCTCGCTCTCCCCAATACGCACCATGCGTGTTTTCAATATGCCTCAAGGCTTCCCTGGCTTGGCGAAGCCAATCCTGCTCCTTCAGCGCAGATTTCTCGTTTGCCACCTGCTTCCAGGCGGCCAACAGAATTTCGAATTCGACGAGATCCCGTTCGGGACGCAACGTCCCGTCGCTTTGGGGCAATTTGCCGAGAATCTGCCTGGCCGCTTCCACTTCGTTGGCAACCAACTCGTTCCGCGCACAGGCTAGGTTCACCAGCATTTGTTGAGCGTCCGACATCGTGCCAGTATCCAAACCGAAAAGAGAAGCTCTAGCCGCATCCCAGTCGCCCAATAATCGGAGACAAGCGGCCTGCTCCAATCGCACTTCGACCATCAATGGTTCATGAGCAGGCAACTGTGCCAAAGCTTTCTTCGCAAATGTGATCGCGTCATTCAGCCCGGCTCGGCGATCATTGCTGTCGGCCGAGTAGCACATCGCTTGATTTCGTCGCGCGCGAGTGAGTTGCTGCCAAATGTGGAGCTGCAGCGAAATGAGCTCGTCGGCACTGAGATCATCGTCAGATGGGAGGCGACGCCGAGCATTAGGTAACTCGGTAGTGAGCTGATTATCGAGACGGTCGAGTAGCTGGGCTGCATCGCGTAGCACTTGTTTTGCAATTTCTAAATTGTCGTTAGTGTCATCCAGCTCTGCTTCCATACGAGTGACTTCGCCGTGGGACAGGGCTGCCAGTGCATCCTGGACCCGAACTAAGACGCCGGTCGGATGATCCGGATAGGCGCGATCAAACTCGGCCGCCGTCCTTCGAGTATTGTGCCACAGCGCCGGACGCTCAGTGGGCGTTGCATGGATAGCCAAGTCGGTCTGACATCGAATCAAGTCCACCGTCCAATGGACTCGTTCACGAGCTGGTAACGTAGATAGCGCCAGCCGCTCACGGCACAGCGATTCGGCCAAACGAAATAGACGTCTTTCTCTTAAGCCTTCCAAGAACGGTTGATCCTCAGCGCGAACCTGCGCAGAAAGTATCACAACCGAAGTTGCGGCGAGCATCCAGAGAATCCGCTTCACCCTGCCGCCTCCCGTGCCATCCCTAGACGAACGTTGGCGAAACCGACGTTTCGGGCTGTGTCATAAACATCTATCACATCGCCTAGAGGCGTGTCCGAGTCAGACTGAACGATCACAGGTGTCTCGCGACTGACGAGCGCGATTTGGCGCAGTTTCTCCTGTAAAGCCATAAGTGTCGAAATTTCGCAATCGTTGATTCGCCAACGAATCCGGTCATCCTGCCAAAGCACTCGCACCATGACATCGTCTAAATCGATGTCCGCAGATGGAACATCGGCAGTTGGCGAACGATTCGTCGCATCGCTTCGATTCAGTGCGACTTGTAAGGCATCGCGGTGCGGCGATTGTTTGAGACTGTGTAGCATGTAAGCACAAACAAAAAGCGAGGGCAACAACAGACTCATTTCGATCAGTCGCACGAATACAGCCTCCGGCCGGCCTGTCGTATTCTCAGATCTGACGTAACGGCGCATCACGGCTATTCCTTGTGAGCATTCACGCCGAAAGTGACTTTCGAAAGTCCCATATCCGCACATATCACTAGGATTGGCTCGATGCAACGATAAGGGACCGACGGACTGCTGCGAATATACACCTCGATGTGGCCTTCCGCCGACTGAGTTTTCTGCAGTTGATTGCGAAGCCCACTTTCGGTTACGGGTATTTCCCCGAAAAGAACTTGGCCATCCGATTTCACATCGATGGTTAGACGCCGACTTGGAATTCCGTGCCCCTCTCCTGCCCCGTTGGCGAACGAAAGCGGGACACGAGTCGCTGAGTCTCTATTGGAAAGGCGGCCATATAGCGGGACGACAAGGATCAATAGCAAGAGAAGGCTGATCCTAGGAGCCAATTTGACCCTAGGGTCGTCGTCATGTGTGAAGCTTGTTGGAATTCGCATGCGTGGGTGTTCCGGATTCCAGCCTAGAGATCATGGTAATTACAAGGTGTCTGATACGCCGCAGGCGTTCGTTGCGGCCTGAGGGTATGTTGGCCATTACGTCCCGAGGTATATTATTGACATCATCCGCTAACCATCGATTCATGAGAAACCTGTGAAAACACTAAGTTCAAAATGCTGGCTCGGTGCTTTGTTGCTGGCCTCGAGTATCACGAGGCCAACCATTGTAAACGCGGCCGAGATCGACTTCGCGCACGATGTGGTTCCTATCCTTCGTCAGCACTGCGGCAAGTGTCATTCGGGGGACAAGAAACAAGGTAGTTTCTCACTGAATACTCGTGCCTCCCTGTTAGCGGGCGGCGAGACAGGACCGGCTGCGGTGCCCGGCAAGAGTGCTGATAGCGATCTTATCGCACGGGTGACTAGCGACGACAAGGACCTTCAGATGCCTCCCGAAGGGGATCGAGTGCCAAAAGATCAGGTCGCCATTCTGAAAAGATGGATTGATAAAGGCCTGCCCTGGGATGAGGGATTTGCGTTCAGGAAACAGGCCTACGAACCGGCCCTGCTGCCGCGTCGACCCGAGTTACCGCCGGCGATCGCAGGTCGCAACAATGCGATCGATCGCATTATCGATGCTCACTTGGTAGCTCAACAAATCGAACGACCCAACCCTGCTTCGGACAACGTTTTCGTACGGCGCGCTCATTTGGACATAATCGGGTTGCTCGCCATCCCCGAGCAACTTCGCGAGTTTACCGCCGACAAACGTGCCGATAAACGGCAGCAACTGATTCGCCAGTTACTCGAAGAAGATATCGCCTATGCCGAACATTGGCTGACGTTCTGGAACGACTTGTTACGCAATGATTATACCGGTACCGGCTTTATTACGGGCGGACGCAAACAAATCACGGGCTGGCTGTACCGTGCGCTGGTCGATAACAAACCATACGACCAATTCGTCCGCGAACTAATCGCACCGTCCCCAGAATCGGAAGGATACATCCAAGGTATTCAGTGGCGAGGTGACGTGTCGGCAAGCCAGACACCCGAGGTGCAGTTCGCGCAAAGCATTTGCCAATCGTTCCTGGGAATCAACATGAAGTGCGCGTCGTGCCACGACAGCTTCATCGATCGTTGGAAACTGGATGAGGCTTACGGATTAGCGGCTATCTATGCGACTCAACCCTTGTCCGTGTTTCGCTGCGATAAGCCCACTGGGACGACTGCCAAAGCGGCGTGGATATTTCCCGAGCTAGGAGAGGTCGACCCAAACCTTTCGCAGCCCGAACGTCTCAAGAGGTTGGCCCAGTTGATGACTCATCCCAACAACGGTCGATTCACCCGCACGATCGTCAACCGAATTTGGCACCGGCTAATGGGGCGAGGCATTGTCCACCCCGTGGACGCGATGCACGCCGAACCGTGGAGCCCGGATCTGCTCGACTATTTGGCGGTCCACCTGGCTGATAATGGCTACGACCTGAAGAAAACCATCGACCTGATCTGTAGCTCGGAGGCGTACGCGGCCCGGGTTGTATTTTCCGATGAACCACCGGACACCCAGTTTGTATTTCGAGGACCGGTCGCTCGGCGATTGACTGCCGAGCAATTTGTCGACACCGTGTGGCAGTTGACTGGCTCGGCGCCAACAAAGCACGAGGCCGCGGTAGTACGAGCCAAGCTAAGCAGCGGAGCCACTCAAGCCGCAGACGTTTCATTGACCGGCCGATGGATTTGGTCTTATGCGGATGCGTCAACTAGTAAGCCGAAGGCTGGTGAAACCCTCACCGCGCGACGGCAGCTCCAGTTGAAACAATTGCCTTTGCGAGCCGTGGCAGTAATCACCTGCGATAACGAGTACACGCTGTACGTCAACGCTCAAAAAGTCAAGTCAGACGACAACTGGGAAACGGCCGAGACGATTGCGTTGGAGCCCTTTTTGAAGGTTGGACCCAACGAGTTTCTGATCGTGGCCAAAAATGCTGGTAAGGAACCTAACCCCGCTGGCCTGTTTTTCGAATCTCGCTTGCGGTTTTCCGATGATTCCGTCCAGGCCGTAGTGAGTGATGATTCGTGGCAATGGACCAGCCAAACTCCGGACGCTCGTGGTCGTTTTAAGTCGGACCCAGGTGACTGGAATCCGGTCGCGATTATTTCCCAGCCAACAGTTTGGATTGACCGCATGGAACCGGCATTAAGTTCATCGTTGGCAAGGGCCTTGGATTCGCCCATCGCCATGGTCCGAGCATCGTTGGTGAAGAGTGATCCTTTGATGCGAACACTCGGCCGGCCGAACCGGGACCAAATTGTCACGATGCGGCCGAACGAGTTGACCACACTCGAAGCCATCGATCTGGCAAATGGACAGATCCTCGCCGACGCCATAAAAATCGGCGCCTCAAACTGGCTCGGCAGAGCGGGCCCGGCGAATACTAACCCGAAGCGCCAGCGAGACTCTAACACCAACCCGAAGCGCCAGCGAGACTCTTATACCAACCCGAAGCGCCAGCGAAACTCTAACACCAACCCGAAGCGCCAGCGAGGTTCCCCACTCGCCGACGTGGGATCCACTGTCCCGCCGCTCGCGTCCGCAATATGTGACGAACTCTACGAGTTTGCCCTGTCTCGCAAACCAACGGCGGAAGAACGCCTCATGGCGATCGAAATCGTTCGGGGCTCCTCGTCGGGGCAGGCCCAGCCGACGCAGCAAGCCCAGCCGACGCAGCAGGGAGTGGAGGATTTAATTTGGTCGATCCTAATGTTGCCGGAGTTTCAATTTGTACGATAGATTCCGAAGTGCGTTTGGTGGGCCGGCGCTCGCTGCGCGAGCTTGTCCCACCCTACGGGGTAAATGTTGCCGGAGTTCCAGTTTTTACGCTAGATTCCCCAATCTGAAACAAAAAGTTGATCGTATATGAATCCATCAAAACCTTCTTATGCATCTGGTGGTCCGGCGCGCGCTCCCACCCTACGTCCTCGCGGTCTTGCCGCTCCCCGGTCCCGCCGAGAGTTCATCCAGCAACTGGCGGCGGCGGCAACCGCTTCGATGATGTTGGGGGCACCCAAAGTACTGCATGCTGCCGATGGGGAACTTGTGGTGCATCCGAAAGCCACCGCCGATGCTTGCATTGTGTTGTGGATGGCCGGCGGGATGGCGGCGCCCGAGACGTTCGATCCGAAGCGATATCATCCATTCGAAATCGACACGCCGATCGAAAAGATAATGAGTACGTTTCCGTCCATCGATACAGCGGTCGACAACATCAAGATATGCCAGGGCTTGGAAAACGTTGCCCAGGTGATGGATCGAGCGACCTTGGTTCGTTCGCATGTCCTGCCGGATCTCGGCCACATTTTGCATTCCCGTCATCAGTATCATTGGCATACTGGTTACGTGCCGCCTCAAACGGTTGCTTGCCCTCACATTGGGGCTTGGATGGCCAAGGTATTGGGGCCACGAAATCCCGCGATTCCGCCCTTTATCAATATTGGGCAACGATTGGAGGGAATCGGCGAGAACGAGGAAATCAAAGCGTTTACTACCGCCGGCTTTTTAGGAAGCGAGTATGGTCCGATGAATTTGCCGTATCCCGAAGAGGCGGCGTTGGCAGTCAAGCCGCCGAAGGGCATGGAACCGGGCCGATTCGCCAACCGTTACCAGGCGTTTCGCAAATTGGTTGACAAGATGCCTCAGCGCGAGTTCCTGTCGGACTACCACCAGGAATCCATGCTGCGGTCGTTGGACAACGCCTATCGATTGCTCAGCTCGAAGGAACGCGAGGCCTTTGATATTAGCCTCGAGCCCCAAGAGAGTTTTGAAAAGTACAACACGGGCCGATTTGGACAGGGGTGCTTGTTGGCTCGCCGATTGGTCGAAGCCGGAGCACGATACATCGAGGTCACCACTGAGTATATCCCGTTCATCCACTGGGATACGCACGCCAATGGTCACGAGACCGTAGACCGATTGCATAAGGAAATCGACCGGCCGATCGCTCAATTGGTGCTGGACCTAGAGGCCCTCGGATTATTGGACCGCACGTTAGTCATTCTGGCCAGCGAGTTCAGTCGTGACATGATTATCGAAGGCGTACCGGGATCCAACGCGAAGGATCAGGCGACGGCTCCCTCGGATGTGCTCAAAGAGATGAAGCACTACGGTATGCACCGTCATTTTACGGGTGCATCATCCGTGGTATTATTCGGCGGCGGCATGCGGAAGGGAGTGCTCTATGGAGAATCGGCTCCCGAGCGTCCCTGTCTGGCGACCAAGAACCCGATAGGCGTGACGGACCTCCACGCTACCCTGTTCACTGCCATGGGTGTTAGTCCTCAAACCGCCTTCGAGGTTGAAACTCGCCCGTTCTATGCTACGGAAGATGGTAAAGGGAAAGCGCGGATGGAATTATTCGCGTAGTTGTGGCACGTTCTGTGTGCCTGCAACAACGGTACACGCACGCCCGTGTGTCGTAAGCGAGCGGTGCCACCAAACAAGCGTGCCACTGGCAGCCGCCGGAGTTGGCTTGGGATTTCGAAACGAGCTGGTTCGGCGGCAAGCCAGTGTGAGACAGTTATCGCGTGGTCTTCAGCACGGGCTGCCGCCGGAAGTCCGTCATCGAATCTCCAGGTCAATTTCGGCGGCTGCCCGTGGCACCCTGATCTTGAACACCTGGCTTGACCTAGCACCCTGATCTTGAACACCTGGCTTGACCTAGAATACTTTCCCCCTGCCCTACCTCTCCTCGTACCATACCCGAATGAATTGATGCCAATGGCTGGGCATTTCGCCGCTGGTACCGAGCGCGACGTCGGTGGGACCTTCTTCCCAGCGACTCCAGATGTTCGGCAACACCACGGTTTCGAAGTTGAGCACCTTGATTCCCGATTGTTCAATCCATTCATTGGCAGCGTCCAGCGCAACGTCGAACGATTCGTACTCTCCTGACTTGAACAAGCCAGGGGCGGCGATCATCTTCGGCACAAAGTCTCTAAAGCGGATCATGTTGGTGGCAACGGTCGGTAGAGACCGTTTGTCTCGATGAATTTCTCGACACCGCGAGGGGTGCGAAAGCGAATACTTTGGCCCGCCGCGACGCGAGTCCGGATTTCGGAACTACTGAGCTCGATTACGGGCATTGTAACTTGAAATGTACGGATTTGTTCCATGCGAGACGACGATACGAATGTTTGCAAACAGTTGAAATCGGGTGCAGGAGCGCCTGCTCGGACCACTACGGTAGGGATGGCGAGTTCACAAATGCGCGCCGGCTCGCGCCAGGTCGGCAGATCGCGAAGCGAATCGCCGCCCATCAGAAAAAACAGTTCCGCTTCTGGATGGCAGGTGTGGATCTCTGTTAACGTCTGGACCGTATAGCTCAGGCCGCCCCGGTCCAATTCCAGCGTCGAAAGGCGAAACGAGCCGTGTCCCGCAATTGCCAGCTCCAACATGGTAAGTCGGCTCTTGGCGGGTGTGAGATCCTGTTGCCTCTTATGGGGAGGCGTGGCAGCAGGCACTAACCAGACTTCGTCCAATTGGCATTGTTCGCGGCACGACTCTGCCAATAACAAATGACCGTAGTGGACGGGGTCGAACGTGCCACCAAAAACGCCGATACGCATGGTTCAGGCCAACTCGGTTGGATCGCGGTTTGTTACGAATGACTAAGTGAACCCCACTGCGAAGTGTGCCATCTGGCAGCCGCCGAAATAAGGTTGGACGTAAGATAACGCTCCTTTCGGCGGCA
>JANNPR010000935.1:0-9096 GCA_031400345.1 Planctomycetota bacterium
AGCTCGTGCACCTTCATTCCATCAAGGTGAAAAATGGGACTGTCGGCTGACGAATTTGTTAAATGCCTTGCCGATAGTGGATTGGTAGCGCCCGAGGCGGTGCAAGAGCTTAAACATCGTTTGCTAAACAACGATTCGTTACGAGAGGCGGCGTCATTGGCTCTTGCCCTTGTCCGCGAAAACCTGCTGACTGAGTATCAGGCAACGGTACTGCTGCAAGGCGATTCCACGGGGCTCGTGCTGGGCAACTACACGATCCTGGACAAGATCGGACAAGGCGGGATGGGTCGAGTATTCAAGGCCTGGCATCGGCGAATGAAGCGAGTCGTTGCATTGAAGACCTTGCCACCCGAGTTGACGAAGGATGAAAAGGCCATTCAACGGTTTCGTCGCGAAGTCGAAACAGCCGCTCAGCTTTCTCACCGAAATATCGTAACGGCTTTCGACGCAGATGAAGTTAGCGGTGTGCATTTCCTGGTGATGGAATATGTCGAGGGTGCCAACCTCTCGCAACTGGTCAAGTCACATGGTCCGTTCTCCGTATACGACGGAGTAAGATGTATTCTCGATGCAGCTCATGGTTTGAATTTTGCTCATCAGCAAGGAATCGTGCATCGTGACATCAAACCGGCCAACCTGCTGTTGGATGCTAAAGGGATGGTCAAAGTTCTCGACATGGGCTTGGCACGTACTCAGGAGTTTGCCACCGCGAATTCGTCGAATTCACCGGCGGAGCTTACATCAGAACATACCGTCGTCGGCACGGCCGATTATCTTGCTCCAGAACAGGCGGTGTATCCAAAACGCGCCGATCACCGTGTAGACATCTACAGCCTGGGCGTATCGTTGTACTACATATTAACGGGCAAGATTCCGTATCCGGGTGACTCAGTTTTCGAACGTCTCGTGGCACATCGCGAACGTCCCATTCCGCAACTGGGCGGTGAGTGCCACGACGTCCCGTTAGTCGTAGAACGAATCTTTCAGAAGATGTTGGCGAAGTCTCCCGACGATCGCTATTTGTCTATGGGAGAATTGATACGCGAACTAGAAGACTGTCTTAGGATCATCTCCCCAAGTGTTTCAGCTGGTGAACCAATCAGGCCGGGAAAGTCGCTTGACCCGGCCACCGCCAGCGTGCAGCAACCAGCTTTATCTCTGGCCGAAACGATGCCATTGCACCGTTTCCGATCCAGCTGGCGAAATGCGTTGTTCTTTATAGGGGCCACCGCCGTCGCCTTAACACTGTGGATGGCATGGCAGTATCGCGGAACAGGCAACCAGATCTCTGGAAAATCCAATCCGACGGTGAAATCGACCGCGCCGTCGTTCGCCAGCGTGTTTCCAGACGCTCCTAAATTTGTCGATCCATCCTTTGATGTTGTCGAGGCGCGTCACCGGCAGCAGGCGTGGTCGAAATACCTACGAATCCAGAAAGAAACTACCAGCAGTTCGGGCATTCGATTGACATTAATTCCGCCCGGCGGGTTTCTAATGGGTTCTACCGATGTAGAGATTCGCAGTTTGACGGAAGAAGCGAATGCAAATCGCTTGCCGCAATGGTACGTCGACCTTGTGCCAAGCGAAGGTCCGCGGCACCAGGCACAGGTGGAGTTCCCGTTCCTAATGGGCGTTTATGAAATTACTCGTGAGCAATTTGAACGAGGTGGGAAGCAACGAGGCGAAGCTGCTGAGGTTAAAGCCCAGAGCGGCAATTCCTTTATTGATACCGATTCCCATTCGACCCCTGCTGATTCCATAACGTGGTACGAAGCCGTCCAATTCTGTAATCGACTCAGCGAATCGGAAGGCTTTAGTCCTTGCTATACGATCCATGGAACGAACGTTTCTCGATTGGTCGGTAGCGGCTACCGTTTGCCTACGGAGAGCGAATGGGAATACGCTTGCAGGGCCGGTTCTACAAGTCGTTGGTGTTTTGGTGATGAGCCCTCGACGTTAAAAGAGTTTGGGTGGTATGACGTTTCGGGTGCTAAGTCGGCGACTGAAGTGGGCAAGCTACAGCCCAATCCCTGGGGAGTTTATGACCTTTACGGAAACGTTTGGGAGTGGTGTGAAGATGCGTTTGATGAAAACGCCTATCGGGATTCAACTCGGCCTTTATCTGACGCCACGAAGGGAAGGGTCGTGCGAGGTGGGAGTTTCGCGTGGCCCGCTGACGTCTGTCGGTCCGCTAATCGAACCTACTACGTCCCCTCCTATGGCGATGGCAAAAATACGCACGGCCTTAGAGTCATCAGGGAAATCCACAGCAAGTCTCTATAAAGGCGGTCAGCCGGCGTGAGCTGCTCGAATGTGCACTGCATCGAAGGACGAATTTATCACGAAAGACACGAAACGGACGAAAGAAAAGACAGGTGGGGCTGATCGTTGTCGGTAGTCTCCTTTTCGTCCGAGAGGCGAAACACTGCAAGTGCCTACGATAATTCGTGTGTTTCGGTGGATCCAGGAAACAGTCCCCGTGATGATTCCTCTTCATCCGCGAACCGCGAGCCGAATAATTTTAGCGGCACAAGATCGATTTGTTCGGGCCATTGAAATTTGGCATAGGCCTTGGGAATACCCTCGAGCTGAAGGCGCGCGCTTTCAATCGTCTTGACTTTGCCGCTCCAACGGGGTCCGGAAGAAATCCCGGACAAGCAGGCCGTCAATCGGTAGCCTCCGCGGCGACGCTGTCTAGCCTCTACGCTGGCGCGAAAAAGCCCTCCGCGCGATTCAAACGTGTGTTCCCACCGGGACGTTTTTTGATCGTCCAAAACAAGATCCAGAATATAATCGCCGTCCAATTCAATTGCGCCACTTCCACTCTGCTGCACTTGGCTTATTGACAGCTTCCAGCGTTGCGGAAGCTGCGTCGTCGAACCATGGAGCTCGTATTCAGAGCTGACTGGTGTAAAGATTGTCGCGGCCTTAGCCGGTTGAGAGCTCGGATTCCCTGCCACGGTTTTCTTAATTTCAATCGTCTTTCGCACGACGATCCTTCGAATTTTTTTGCCCGTTAGGGAATCAACTTCGACGGTTTCCTTGACGATGGTGCGAGACCTGACCACTTTTCGTTTGTGCTTTCCGGCGCGACAGCGATTCTGATTCTGCGAGCGGCGTGTCATGGAAGGGGCATCCAATGAGTTTATTTAGGGGTTTGGGCCGAGTGCCACACTAATTGGCCGAGCTGCGTTCCTCAAATCGTGGACATGGTCCACGAAATCGATGGCCCGCCGCCTGCCCATCGCAGTGGCCTCTGGATAGAGCGTCGAAGTTTCGCCGATGTGCTGGGCAAGACTCGGGATATGGACGTGGTACGTTAGCTTGGCTTGTTGGCACCACAATCCCACAACAGAATCGATGTTTTTAAGCCCCCGGCTGGGCCCAGAGCGACGGTGTTCCCAGATTCTTGAAGTCCCAAGAAGATTGCGTGCTGACGCGTTGGGAAAAATATATCCCAGCGCCCCCCACGCCTGCCATCCATTGTTAAAATCGTGAAAGCCCGGCGGTTGTCCCTGCGAATAATGGCTGGGGCAATAAACGGAAATGACACCGACATGGCGATCGGGCCACAATGTATTTTCCAAGTAAGCTCGGAGGCCTCCCGTAAAAATTGCATCATCTTGGGCCATGAAGTAAGCGTCCGCATGAGGATTCCGCAACACCAGCTCGCTTAGCCCCATCATCCAATTCGGGAAGGCGCCCATTGGTCGATCGCGCAGGGATAGCAACAAGCCGGTTTGTTTTGCAGGCAGCTTGCTGTTCGGTTCGGCGAACAGACGCAATTCCGTCCAGCCCGCCAGACGCAAACTCTGAATACATTGCGAAAGAGTTGATATTGTTCGAGGAGCCGTCGTGATACCAACCGCCCAAGTCGAGACGTTATTGGCCCGAAGATCGATCTTCGGTCTGATCATTGAATTTTGAATTGGGGCCGGTTGTCTGTGGGGCTGATTCCCTTCCTGCCAGAATGAGCAAACTCCGCAGATGCCAGGCGAAACCAATCGTCCCTCGACTCGCACCCGTGGATTCAAACACAGATGGACAGCATCATGCGATCCCGCTTCTTGAGTTCGCCAGGCGCAGGGTGTTAGATGGGACGCCGTGAAACCATCCGAGTTGTCGGTGATCGATACGGGGTTGGAGCATTGACTCACTTGGTCGGTTTTGGCTTTCGATGAGTTCTTCATTTCATTTCTTCTTGATCACAATCCAATAACATCCGCCCAAAAAATCCGTACGGTGAACGACTTCGACTACGGTGAGCGGAATTCCATGTTGCTCCGAAAACACGTTGCTAAGATAACGCGGCGTATCGTGCAGTGTCTTAAATGCATCGCGAACCTTGAGGTACATGACGTAGTCCAATCCATTCGCTTGGAACCAGGATCGACCATGTTGCTTAGCATCGGCCCAATTTGGCACGACGGTGATCAGCAGATACTGTTTTGCGAGTTCGTAGAATGAAAGAAAATGTTTTCCTGCGACTTGATCAAATTGCGAGCTCCACTGATCGCACGAAACCACGTCAAAAGATCGACGCCCGCGGAGTTCCTTGACAGCTGCGAATGCATCACACAGGAAGTAGTTCCATTCACCCGGATAGTGCTTCCGCATTCCCGCCAGTTTTTCGAACTGTTGGTCGATGAGCGATACATCCTTTATCCCGTGGTTGAGGTAGTGGACGGCATCGTTCTGCCCTCCGAATGCAGCGCAAAAGAACGCCGCCGCACTGTTTGCACTTTGTAATGTGCTCGTCGGAAATGGCCGATCGGTGGAAGCGGCCATTTGAGCCGGCACAGTATCCGCATCGTACAAACAGTATGGGGCAAAACCCGCCCGCTGTTTCCAAAGACGCATTCCGGCCTTCACGTCGCTCCAGGAACTGTACATCAAGTACTTAATCCCGCGCTTTGCCTCTTCATCACGCTGCAGTAACCATTTCATCACGTGCAGATGCAGCGCCTGCATAATCCCATACTTCAGGAAATCTCGATGTCCCATGATCATCGAGTAGAACGCCATGTCACCCTTGCGAGAAAGAGTAATAAAGGCAAGTAATTTTTCGTTGACTGTTAATTCACCTTGTCGATGGCCGGGACAGGTCGAAAACAAACCGAAGCTACGCCAGTATAAGTGTGGTGTGCGAATGGGCGAGACGTCCGCCCAAACTTGCGGGTGCAGGGCGCCGTTTGGGAACAATCCGGAAACCGTATCGCGCATCGGCCGCCCCTGCCGGTTCGGCATGGAGTGAACAATTTCGACCATGTCGACCGGGTGATTTTCCGGCATCATAGCGCGACAATAATATCCCGCCCGCTCGGCCAGTCTCGCGTCTCGTCTCGCGTTGCTGCGTAAGCGGTTGTAGTAGGATTGGAAGTCAGCAATCGATTCGACCGGCATTAGCGCGGGTAGTCGCTTTGACTTTGGTCCGATAAATCCCTCCCGTTCAAGATACGAAAATGCAACGGCGGTTGACGACCAAGGCGCTAAACTGCAAAGTTGGCTTAACGTTAACTGTCCGCCGGTTGGAGACGGCGGAATGCATGGGACCGTCTGATCCCGTCGCTGCCGATCCAAGGCACCGACTTTACGACCCTGCGTTTCGCTGCGTTGATTGGGAACTGCGTTGCCTGGCAGCGTTAGCTGCTCTGGAGGCTTAATCTGATTGTGCGATGCGATGGAAGGGGTTGAACACCGAGACAAGCTGTGATCGTGCACCCTTCTCAGGGCGACAACGGTATCATCGATGAAGATCTTTGCTTTTGCCAAGTAGGCACGTCGCGCGAACTCATAATCGGCACCCCGTTGCATGTCGGCGAAGCCATTAAGGTTTTCGAACGCCGCCCGTCGGCAGACCATGGTGCCATTGACAATTCGGATTTTGTCCTTTGTGGCGGGCGCTACGACAGACTTCAGAAAAGGGAAGTTATCCGCATACTGCTGATGGCTCGGATTTCCGGCGACGTGGCAATCCACGAACTGTTCCATCACACCGCCGTAGATCTCGCAGCCAGTTTTTTCCAGGGCATGCAGTGCTCGCCAGATTCGTGTTGGTAAGGACAGATCATCGGCGTCCTGGACCGCAAAGTATTTCGACTTCATCTGGTCCCAGACGCGGTGTACTGAGCGGTAGGGCCCGAGGTTTTGGGGGTTACGGCTCCAAGTGATATTAGTGTGTCGAGCGTATCTTTCGCGAACCCAAGCATCATCCTCTGGGCTGGCGTCATTGACTAAATGGACCCAACAAGTGACAGAACGTTGACTTAAGATGGAATCAATTGCCAGAGGTAACCATTCCAGTCCACGGTAAAAAGGAATAACGACGTCGCAGCTGTAGTGAGGACGCGTTCCTGGCGGTACTTCGGTGTGTCCGAAAACTACACCGCCGTCCTCGGATCGAGAAAAGATCACCAGACCAGTTGGCGTTGCACCTCGCGGCGCTACTCCTCGCTTTGGGATTTGGATGGGTGTGGTCTGGCGCTCAGTGTTCGCCGTTGCAAACTGACAGAGCTGGCAGATTGGGGCGGTGATCCTGCCGTTTTTGGCATGCACTTGCGGATGCAGGCAACGAAACTCGCCCGTTTTTATTCCGGCTTCCCGATAATCACAGGGTTGCAGCGTCATGATCGAAGGTCTCGTTAGCTCGGGTACTGATCATAATCGCCCAGATTCTTAGAGCAATCTCTCATCAGTGGATGAGGTGTTGGAGATTCAGGGCGACCAACTCGAGCGGGTTCGCGATTTGTTGAGCTTCGTGGTTACCGCATCACCCGTTAATCGCGGTTTTTCTAAGCAATTGGCTCGTCAACCCTTCGATTGTGCATTTCTAGTTGTCGAGTAAACTGTAGAATCTCATCTTTTGTCTTGTTCCGGAAAATTAGCAACTCAAAGGTACTTGAGTGTTTGTTGTACGGCATTTTCTGACGCTCGTTTGCCGGCTTGCTTGTTCGTGTGTCGTGGCATTTGGCTTTGCCACGTCGCTTCTACCCAACGCGATTCTACCCCAGGTGTGGGCGGAAGATCCGCAATGGATCGAGGCGCGCCGACGAATGGTGCAAGAGGAGATTGTCGACGCCGGCATTCGCGATCCACGCGTGCGAGCGGCCATGCGAGACACGCAACGCCATCAATTTGTCTCTGCAGCTCAACGTCGTTTTGCCTACTACGACATGGCTTTGCCCATCGGTGGCAACCAAACCATTTCACCGCCATTCGTCGTGGCGTATATGACCGAACAGCTTCATCCTCAGCCCACCGACAGAGTGTTAGAAATTGGCACCGGAAGCGGATATCAGGCTGCTGTCCTCAGCCCCCTGGTGGCGGAGGTTTACTCAATTGAAATTGTTGAGTCGCTGGGCAAGTCTGCTGCCGAAGTCTTGCGGCGCTTGAACTACACCAATGTGCACACCAAGGTTGGCGACGGTTTTCAAGGATGGCAAGAACACGCTCCGTTCGACAAGATCATCGTGACCTGTTCTCCGGAGAATGTACCACCCTCCCTCGTCGAGCAGTTGCGCGAGGGAGGTCGAATGGTCGTCCCCTTGGGCGAGCGCTACCAACAGACGCTTTACTTATTGAAAAAAGTGAAAGGTAAGATGGAGACTGAGGCCCTGGAGCCGACGTTTTTCGTTCCGATGACCGGTCAGGCTGAAGAACTTCGCAATAAGAAGAATGATGATGGCGTTCCTCGATTGCTCAATGGAAGCTTTGAATTGGACTCGGTCAATGGAGTTCCCGCAGGGTGGTACTACGTTCGCCAGGCCTCAATTGTGGAGGAACCCCGAGCACCCGAAGGAAGTCATCTACTGCGTTTTCACAACGAGACACCGGGGCGTGGCGCACAAGCACTGCAATCTTTGGCAATGGATGGCCGGCGCGTCACGGATCTGGAATTGAACCTTTGGATCGAAACACGCGATGTTCATGCCGGCCCGTCTCCTCAGCAGTTTCCGCACATTGAACTGAGCTTCTTCGACGAGCATCGGGGGCCTGTTGGTAATAAAATAATGGGAAAATGGCAGGGGACTACGTCTGGCACCAAACGCACTCATCGAATCAAAGTGCCTGTGCAAGCCAGGCTGGCTGTATTAGCGATTGGGCTTTTTGGAGCAACCGGTGAGTTAGGAATCGATCAGGTGATGATGAGGGTGCTGAATGAATAAAGGCGACATGGGTTCTCCAAGCCCCCTGATGGGGATAATGCCGCCATTGTTGATTGTGATTGGCCTGCACATCGGCGTGACCTCGGTGGTTGCGGACGATGCCATCGGTAGGCTGGTGAAGGCATTCAGTGTTCCAGCGGCACCCGTAAAGTACGAATCGCCTCAATTTGTTGTCTTCACGGACTTATCAGAAGTTGAGGCACAGTTGGCCATCGGCAGGATGGAAACGACTCTATGCTTCGCAGTGGATCACTGGAAGCGGCCGCATCGCGGCAAGATCGAGTGCTACATCGTGGGAGATCTGGCGAATTGGCCTAGCGAGTCGCTGCCTCATCCTCTGGCCCGGATTCTGATCGCCGGCGTTGGAGGTGCCACGATGTCCGACAAAAAGGGTGTCGCTCCCACCATTCGCAGCCAGGCTGTGATCTATGCCTCCGGCGCGCCCGGGATAGCCGAACATGAAGTCATCCATGCGTACTGTGCACAGAATTTCGGAGGAACCGGGCCGGATTGGTACAAAGAAGGTATGGCGGAAATGGCCGTTTTCGGCGAGCGTAGCGGAATGGGGGTGCGCTGTCCGACCGAGAGACTAAAGTTGCTTCGAGGCGAGACTGTCCGCCAAGTTAGCGAAGTGCTTGGACGAGGTCATTCGACGTCAAACCTCTTGCGATCGCTGGACGCCATGCAAGCGACCAAGCGACGCGTATTGCTCGAGGCCTGGACTGCGCAAGACTCGGAGAACGTGGCCCGTGCTCGTGAGGACTACGTTTGGAGTTGGGCGCTCTGCCACCTACTTTGTCATAATCAGAACTTTGCGACTCGATTCCGCACATTGGGCGGCGAATATCTCACAAATAAGACTACGTCGTTTGGACAGTTTTTTGCCCCGATGCAATCCGAAATTATGTTTGAATTTGCGTTGTTTCTGAAG
>JANNPR010000965.1:0-2651 GCA_031400345.1 Planctomycetota bacterium
CCAGTGGAGAGCGAACATAACGGGCGCGCACTACGGTACCGCCAAACGAAGCAACGCGAAGTGCGGCGCGATGGACACAGGAAGACACAGCGCCTTCGTAGTACCGATGAAGCAGGGGAAGTCTGGCCGAGGCGACCCTGTGGAGGGAAGGAAAAACCGAAAGGGGGCGCCTGATTATGAGACCGTTGGAGGGAAACATGACCGAGACATCGAACTCGGACAACGTGTTAACGAAATGCCAACGGATAGCATCTTCGGTCGCGAACGCATAATCAGAAGAACCGGATGCGGTAATCCTGCACGTCCGGATCCGTGGGAGTCCCGGGTAGGCAACTACCCGGGACGACCCAGTCACACAATTTTTGCAATTTCTAAATTCTTTCCAGATTTCTTGATGGCAAAAAGGCTCGGGCGGTGCTTTATCAGATAGGAAAATGGAGCACGCGCTTCATCGCGCACCTATTTGCACCGGAGGACACCGGCTATGCCAGCCTGCGCTCGCAAAGAAATCGTCCGCCAAGGAGAACCCGGGATTTACCAACACCACTTGGTCAGTCGCCGACCTCGTTTGGCCCGACCCATTGCGTGGATCATACGCTGAGCGGCGTGGTTGTGATGGAGTAGGGTTGGCAGACTGGTGTTCTTGCCAGCCCTCCCCTTTTTTACTTCTTCCCCCAGACGGCGGCCAAATCCTCCGAGTATTGTTTCCGGATTCCATTATTCGAGAGAATCTCCTCTGTCGCAGCCATGATCTCCGCCCGACGGAACACGAGTTTTTCGACGTGCCGGTCGACAAAATCGAATTCCAGGAATTCGCCCGAGGCGTCTCGCAATAATTCAACGAGATGCGCTAGGTTCTTCACGGGCGTGCCATTCACGGTACTGACCACGGCTCCAAATACTTGGCCATACCCCTTTGTGATTTTGTGAGAAAACATAGAAGACGAGATGACGTCTATTTCCTCGCCATCGAAATTCGGCTCATCGCGCTAACGAATGACGATGGGATTTCGGCGCGCCATGAGTATGCCGGCCCATTGCGGTCCGATTCCCGCCAGAAACTCATGCGTCGCGACGCTAAAAACTAGCGGCCCGAAGATGAAATAGCGGGGATACTCTCCTCGCAAGGAACGTACGACCTGAAGATCGCGGGCGCTGGTTGGGATTTCGAGATCCAGGACTTCTCCGCCGCGCAGTACCTTAATGTGCAGCTTCGTGTCGCGGGCAAGTTTGGGCGCGAGATAATGAAATGGCAAGCTGAGTCCGTCGGTCACTTTTACACGAGCCGCTTGGTCGAGCTTCGAGTCACCGATATGAGTGATCACGTCGCCAACATGCAATGGAGAATCCGGAACACAACGCGAGACTTTCGTGACCAATGCTCCTCCATCGCCTTTTGCCAACCCGAACTTTAACCGCAAAGCCTCGTTTTCAACGGTTTGCATCTCCCCAAAGACTTGAGCTTTTCCGTTGTACACGCCATCCGCAATATCATCCAAAAACAGCTTGACTTCATCGATGGATATGAGGAAGCCAACGTTCTCGGCCTGTTCCATAACCTGAAATGCCACACCAACGAGTTTGCCGTTTGAAATTGCCGGCGCGCCGCTATTGCCCGAATTCAAAGCCGCATCGATCTGCACACGCAATCCATTCGTTCCAAGCTGCAGCGCGGCGAAATCAATGCGAGATATAATGCCTTCGGTCACAGAGATTTGTTCACCGCCAACTGGATATCCATAAACGTTGACGGAACTTTGGATTTTCGGCAAACCATCGAGCATTGGAATCGGCCGACGGTTCTCGAAGAATGTCGTATCCTCAACAGACAATATAGCCAGATCGATTTCCGGAGCGGAGATAACAACCTTAGCTTCGAACTTTTCGGGGGAATTATCGGGCTGCACATAGACCTGGCTCGCATACTGAATGACATGCGCATTCGTCAGCAGCCGGTTGTTATCGATTAGGAAACCCGTTCCGGCCACCTCGTCCGCACCTGCCTTCGTCCAAGGCTGTAACACGTTTGGAGTGTAGCGCGTCACCGTCACGCGGACGATGGATGCGTCAAACGGTCCGGCGCCTTGCACGTGCGAGGCGCAAATCAAGAGTAGCGTTAGGACGATACAACAAGTGGCAACCCGATTTCGCATGCATAAATCCTTGGGAAGAATCCGCGCGATAACTCTTACCCTTTTGGCGGAGGAGCATCTTAACACATCATTACCCCAAGTGGTGAATAACGTGGCTCCCTTGTCATTGGTCGGGTTCATTGCCATATAAAGCCGCTGCTGGCGTGGATCTGCATGCTGAAGTTTTCGAGCGAGCATAAATCGGTAAAATTAACGCAACAGCGAGCGGCCAGCGGCCGCCACCCATGGAACGCAGGCGGTTCGCCGCTAAATCTGACCCGGGAACTCAGTCATCAATTGTCTATCGCAGGGACGCTAACATGTCGAACATGACGTTTAATACAACGGCAACGGAATCCTTAGCCAAACGATGTCGCGACAATTTTTCCGATAGGGCAGCCATCTGCCATCTATAGCCATCTATAGACATCCACACAATTTTTGCAATTTTTAAATTCTTTCCAGATTTCTTGATGGCAAAAAGGCTCGGGCGGTGCTTTATCAAATAGGAAAGTGAAG